>DUBO01000051.1:0-44431 GCA_012960245.1 Candidatus Binatota bacterium
CTGCTACAAGATCCGCTGCCCCAAGGATCCTACTGGCGCGATGCCGCCCAGTGCCCAGGACGTGGTTGACCAGTTCGGCCAGCGCGAGATCGCCGGTTTCAAGACCACCAAGATGTGCACGCCCGCCTGGAAGGTGTTCGACAACAACGATCTGCCGGACCTGATCCCGGTGGCAAGTCCCTTGACGGGTAGTTTCTGCATGCGGGATGCGGCTGCTGCTAACCTGCTCGTGACCGTGGAAAACCAGGGTGCCGCCAACGCCGGACCTACACAGGTGTCGGTGGAGTTCCAGACGGCCACTGGTCCGGTCATCAACAGTGCGTCGGTGCCCGCTCTTGGCGCGGGTGTTTCGACTTCGGTGGCGGTGCCTTTCCCGGTTGGCCCGAGCTGGTGTTACCAGCCTGACTGCCAGTTTAAGATCACGGTGGATTCGGCGGGTACTGAGGTAGAGTCGGACGAGACCAACAACGTGGCCAGTGATTTCTGCCTGGGCTGAAATAGACTGACCCCGGCCGGTAACTCCCCCTGCCGGCCACGTGGCCTCTCCCCGGCCACGGATGCCCCGGGTTCCCTCGCGGAACCCGGGGTTTTTCTTTGCTTCGCCCGTGCTGCGAGGTGGCGTGAGCAATGCGCTCTGTTAGAACTGCCGAATGGAATTTTCGTTTGCACAGGTTTTTGACACCCTTGCTTCAGCCATGCCCGATCGCGAGCTACTGGTCTGGCGCGATCGCCGGCTGACTTACTCGCAGGTCCACGAGCGTTCGCGACGACTGGCAGGCTACCTGCACTCGCGCGGGCTGGGCTGCCGCATTGAGCGCGATGGACTGGCCGGCCACGAGTCGGGGCAGGACCACGTGGGCCTGTATCTCTATAACGGCAACGAGTATCTCGAGGGGATGCTCGGCTGCTGGTACACGCGGGCGGCTTCGCTCAACGTCAACTACCGCTACGTCGAGGAAGAGCTACAGTACCTGTTTGAAAACAGCGGCGCACGCGCGATCATATTCAACTCCGTGTTCGCGCCGCAGGTGGCCGCCGTCCGCGAAAAACTGCCCAAAGTCGAGCTGCTCATCCAGGTCGCCGATGATTCGGGCAACGAGTTGCTTGCAGGGGCGGTGGACTATGAAGAGGTGCTGGCCTCGGCACCGGCCTTGCCCGATTCGGTGGAGCCTTCTCCCGATGATCTCTACGTGCTCTACACGGGAGGTACTACGGGGATGCCCAAGGGCGTGCTGTGGCGGTCGGCCGATGTTTTTATCGCTGCCATGGGCGGTCGCGGTATCGATGGCGTTGAACTCGAATCGAACGACGCGTTGTTCAAACAGGCCGCCGACTCGGCTCCTTTTTCGGCTGTTGTCGGGCCGCCGCTCATGCACGGAGCCGCCCAGTGGGCGAGTTTTTTGATGATGTGCATGGGCGCCACCCTGGTCATTCCCGAAGTAGTAGAGAAGCTCGACCCGGCTGATTTTCTCTCGACCCTTGTGCGCGAAAAATGCGTATCGTTCTCCATGGTGGGCGACGCGTTTGCGCGTCCGCTGATCGATGAGATGAAGCGCGGCGACTACGACCTCTCCGGGTTGATGATCATCGGCTCGGGCGGGGCTCCGCTTTCGACCGACAACAAGGAGGCGCTGCTCGAGCTGGTGCCGCACGCAACCATAATGGACTCTATCGGTTCATCAGAGACCGGCATGCAGGGGAGCAACCCCAGCAATCGCGACAGTGGCGTGACGACGGGCGATTTTCTACCCGCGCCGGGTTCCTGCGTCGTGTCAGAAGACCTGTCACGCTTGCTCAAGCCGGGTGACGACGAAACCGGCTGGTTTGCCCAGACCGGGCGGGTGCCGTTGGGGTACCTCGACGACGCTGAAAAGACCGCGCGTACTTTTCCGGTCATAGACGGCGTGCGTTACTCGGTGCCGGGCGACCGCGCGCGTTGGCGCGAGGGTGGGATCATCGACGTACTCGGGCGAGATTCGGTGACTATCAATTCGGGTGGTGAAAAAATCTTTGCCGAGGAGGTCGAAGCCGCGCTCAAGCACCACGCGGACGTTTACGACACCGTGGTGGCCGGCCGTCCCAGTGACCGTTGGGGCCAGGAGGTGGTGGCTGTCGTCCACCTGCGCGACGGCGCAACCGCGGGCGAAGCAGAACTCCTGGCGGAAGCCGCCCTGCACGTGGCGCGCTACAAGCTGCCCAAGGCCTTCGTGTTTCGCGAAGAGATCCAGCGCAGCCCCAGTGGTAAGGCCGACTATCGCTGGGCCCGCGAACAGGTCGAATAGGGGATTACTCGTCCTTGTCGTGGGACGGAACGCCGTTGAAATTCGCAGCACGCTTTTCGAAGAAGGCAGTGATGGCCTCCACGTTTTCAGGGCTGCCTATGCGTCCAATGAAAGCCTCGTCTTCGCGGCGGCGGGCGGAAACTACCTGCTCGTTGCGCGAGGCTATGAGCAATCGCTTGGTGTGACGCAGTGACCCCAGGGGTTTAGCCGCCAGTCGCACGGCTCGCTCGAGCGCCATCCCAAGCACCTGTTCAGGCTGGCACAGATGGGTGGCGAGGTTTAGTTCCAGGGCGCGGTCGGCGTCTACGAAATCGGATTCAAACAGCAGGTCAACGGCAGCACGCCAGCCGCAGACCACCGGCAGCAGGTAACTACTGGCTGCTTCGGGCACCACGCCCAGGGTGATGAAGGGCGCGCGCAGACGCGCGTCGGACGACATGTAAACGTAGTCGCAGTACAGCAGCATGGTCAGCCCGATGCCCACGCCAACGCCATTGACGGCCGCAATCAAGGGCTTGTCGAACTCGACCAGCGCGTCCATGAACAGCGAGAAGCCGTTCTCGGTTGACGAATCCGAGGTGTCGAGGGCGCCCATTTCGCCCAGGTCCTGGCCGGCGGTAAAGGCACCGCCAGCGCCGGTGACCACGACCACTCGTACCGCGTCGTCAGACATCGCCCGCTGCATGGACAAGCGGGCCTCGCGCCACTGCTCGGCGTTAAAAGCGTTTTTTGCCTCGGGGCGGTTGAGCGTGAGCAGCAGCACGCCGTCTTCGAGTTTTTCTATCACGGTCGGCATGTATGCTTCTCCCTCGCCTACAGTGGCAGGTTGCCGGTGGCTGCCTTGAGATTGCCGTCGCGTTTCCAGCTTTCCAGCGTGCGAAGTGCGATGCGCCAACGGTGTACCTCGTCGGCGCCGTCGGCAAAACGAGCCCAGCGTGCCTGTTGCGACATTTTCGCCAGCGGTGTGTCTGTCGAGTAGCCCAGCGCTCCGTGTACCTGTATGGCGCGGTCGATGATCTGTCCCAGTATCGTGGCCACGAAGTACTTGGTCATCGACGACTCGCTCTTGAAATCGTCGCCGCGGTCAATGAGGTAGGCGGTGTGCAGGATCATGAGCTTGGCCTGGTAGAGCTCGATGGTGGAGTCAGAAATCATCCACTGTATGCCCTGCTTTTCGGACAGGTAGCTGCCGTGGGCGTAGCGGCTTGCCGCGCGTTCCACCATCATCTCGAGCGCTTGTTCGGCTTGCCCCAGCCAGCGCATGCAGTGCGCCAGTCGTGCCGGCCCCAGGCGGTACTGTCCCAGCCGGTGTCCGTCGCCGCGGCCACCGAGCATGGCTTCGCGGGGCAGGCGGAGGTTGTCCAATCGTATTTCGCAGTGGTTGTGGCCGCCCGACATGGTCTCGATGTCGCGCACTTCTTCCCAGCCGTCGGTCGGCAGGTCAACGAGAAAGGCCGAGTTTGCCGCCCGCGGGTCGTCGGGCTCGTCCTCGGTACGGGCAATGAGAATGGCAAAGGCGGCACGGTTGGCCCCCGAGATGAACCACTTGTGTCCGTTGATAACCCACTGGTCGCCCTCCAGTTGCGCGCGGGTCTGGATGAGGGAGGGGTCGCTGCCGGCAACCTCGGGCTCGGTCATCGCAAAACAGGAGCGGACGCGACCATCGCACAGCGGGCGCAGGTATTTTTCTTTCTGGTCGTCGGTGGCCCAGTGCAGCAGGGTGTGCATGTTGCCCTCGTCGGGAGCCTGGGCATTCAAGGCAAAGGGTCCGAAGCGCGCGCGCGCGGCCTCGGCCGACACCGCCGCCATGGCAACGTGGCCCAGGCCCATGCCGCCGTATTCCTCGGGCATGTGCGGTAACCAGAGGCTGCGCTCGCGGGCCTCGCGGCGCATTTTCTTGACGCCTCCTATGAGCACATCACGGGCCTCGCCCGACTCCTCTATCTCGCGCTCGGCGGGAAGGACGACGTCTTCGATGTACTCGCGCACGCGCTCGCGAAGTTTTTCAATCTCGGGTGGGAAGCTGAAATCAATGGCCATAGCCTCGCAACCTGTCTGTCCGTCCCAGCTCGGTCAAGGGAAGAGTACCGATGTTCCCCTTTTTGGCGTTGGGAAATAGAACGTGTTCTAGTCGGGCGATGGACTTCAATGACAGCCCGCTGGAGGCGGCATTTCGGGCCGATGCGAGTGCTTTCCTGGCTGAAAACGCTGCCGCCCAGGAGGGTGCCAACACCGGCCCCGACGCCGACCACGAGGCAGTGGTGGCCGCATCAAGGCGCTGGCAGCGCCTGCTGGCCGACGCTGGCTGGGGCGCGATCATGTGGCCCCAACAGTACGGCGGCCGCGGCCTGGGCCCCATTGAGCAGGTGGTGTGGAACGAGGAGCTCGCGCGCGTTGGCATCACCGAAACATCGCTGATGGGCGGCATAGCGATGGCCGGACCCACCATTATTGCTTACGGCAACGACGAGCAGAAAAGCCGTTTTCTCGAACCGACACTCAGGGGCGAGCTCATGTGGTGCCAGCTCTTCAGCGAACCCTCCGCGGGCAGTGACCTGGCCGGCCTGCGTACCCGTGCAGAGCGCGACGGGGACCAGTGGGTCATCAACGGTCAGAAAGTATGGTCGACCTTTGCCGACCACGCCGACTGGGGATTCATTATTGCGCGTACCGACCCCTCGCTGCCCAAGCGCAAGGGCCTCAGCTATTTTCTCGTCGACATGAAAACGCCCGGCATAGAGGTACGCCCTTTGCGCGACATGAGCGGTGGCGCTCACTTCAACGAAGTTTTTCTCGACGACGTGCGCGTACCCGATTCCAACCGCCTGGGCGAACAGGGGCAGGGCTGGCCGATAGCCCGTACCACGCTGTTGCACGAGCGCATGTCGATAGGCTCGGCCTCGCGCATGTTCAGCTTTGACGAGGTGCTGGCCCATTTGCGCGAGAATATTCCCGCGCCCGACCAGTTGTTGCGCGACCGCCTCGCGGGGCTCTACGCGTGGTCGCGCAGTCTCGAGCTGCTCAACGCGCGCGTAAACACCAAGCTCGGCCGCGGCCAAGATCCCACGGCCGAGGCGTCGGTCATGAAACTGGCGATCGCCGAAATTTTTGAACAAGCGGCCGACGTCATGATGCGAGCCGAGGGCAGGGCGGCGCTCACGGGCGAGGGCGAAGCCCAGCACCGTTTTTATTTTGCCCCTGGCCTGCGTATTGGCGGCGGCACCGACGAAGTGCAGCGCAACATAATCGCCGAGCAGGTGCTCGGCCTGCCGCGCGAAGAAGACCCGTGGGCCGACACACCCTTCGAGGATCTACCGGCCGGATCATGAGCGCCTGGAATGCAGCAGGATGAACTTCGGTTTCAGCGAAGAGCAGGAGCAGTTCCGCGAGATCGTACGACGCTTTGCCGGGCAGCGTTGGTCGCTCGAAGGAGTGAGCACACTGGCGGGTGCAGACGACGGCGAAGTCTACGACAGAAAGGCCTGGCAACAGGCGAGCGCCGAGCTGGGTCTTGCAGGGCTGCTCGTGCCCGAGCGACTCGGCGGCGCGGGTTTCGGCTATCTCGAAATGGGCATCGCGCTCGAAGAACTCGGCCGGCAACTGGCGGGCGGTCCGCTCTGGACCTCGGCCTGCCTGGCAACGGGCTTGCTGCTGGAGCTGGCCGACGAAGACGCCCAGTCCGAGCTGCTGCCACCCTTGGCGGCGGGTAAACAGCTGGCCACGGTCGATGTGGCGGGTTACCTGGCGGTGGCCGACGGTAAACTGCCGACGCTCAAGGCTCGGCCGGGCGAGGCCGGTGGCTGGCAGATCGACGGCAGCTGCGCGCACGTTCCCTTCGCGGCCCAATCCGACCTGCTGTTGCTGTGGGCCGATCACGAAGGCGACGCCGTTTTGTTTGCAGTCGCGTCAGACGCCCGGGGCTTGACGATCAAGCAGACCAGCAGCCTTGACCTGACCCGCTCGGTGGGTGACCTGGCCTTGTCTGCTGTTCCCGCGCGGCACCTGGCCGTGGCCAGTGGCCAGGAGTCAACCGCGCGGGCGCTCAACCGCGCGCGCGCGGCGATGACCGCCGAGCAGGTCGGCGCAGCCGGGGCGTGCCAGGAGCAGGCCATCGCCTGGGCCAAGGAGCGCATGCAGTTTTCGCGCACCATCGGCAGCTTCCAGGCGGTAAAGCATAGACTGGCCGATGGCCGCCTGTACCTGGAGCTCGCCCGCTCGGCGGCCTACTGGGCATGGTGGGCTGCCGACGAGGATGCCGCCGAACTTGTCGAGGCCGCGCCCATGGCCAGGTCGATGTGCTGCGATGCTTTTGCGCGAACGGCTGCTGATCTCATCCACCTGCACGGTGGGATGGGCTTTACCTGGGAGCATTCTGCTCACCACTACTACAGGCGCGCTCGTTCCCAGTCGGTGCTGCTCGGCGACGCTCAGCAGGAACGGCAACGCCTGGCCGACAGCCTACTGGCCGGGTAAACCTGGCCGGGTAAGCCTGGCCGGGTAAGCCTGGCCGGGGCGCAGTCAGACCGGCATCTGGAGTATTTCGATGACCAGCGGATCGCCGTCGCGTTCGAGGTAACTGAAGGCCGTGGTTTCGTCGAGGTGCTTGCTCCATACCGACGCGTAGCCCAGCTCTGCCAGCAGGGCTACGGTGGCGTCGTGGTCTTCGACGCGGTAGCGCAGGTGGTGCATGCCCTCGCCACCCCCGGCCAGGAACTCCGCGTGCGGGCTCTCGCCTTCGACGGGCTGTATGAACTCGATCTCGAGGGGGCCGCTGTGACCAAATGCAATGCGCAGCCGGCAGTCAGCCTTACGGCCATGAAAATCAGCGCCGCTGACTTCGGCGTCCATGAAGGTAAACGGGCCGTACAGTGCCTCGTAACGGGCCACGGCCTGGTCGAGGTCGCTCACCACGAAGCCCACCTGGTCTATCGGCGGCAGGGCTGGTGTGTTGGCGGACTTGCTCATCCCATCACCGAGTAGCCACCGTCCACGACCAGCGTGCTGCCGGTCACGAACGAGGCCTGGCTGCTGGCCAGGAACAGCGCGGCGCCGGCCACGTCGTCGGGGCGGCCCCAGCGCTCGAGTGGAGTGCGCGCGAGAACCGGCTCGTTCATCTCGGGGGTTTCTTTCACGATCGCCGTCATGCGGGTCTCTATCATGCCCGCGGCGATGGCGTTTACGCGTATGCCCTGCGGCGCCCAGGCGATGGCCAGGGTCTTGCCCAGTTGGGCCAGCCCGGCCTTGGCGGCGCCGTAGCCCGGCACCACGGCCACGCCGAAAAACGACGTCAACGAGGCGGTGTTGATGACGCTCGCGCCGGCGGCCGATCGAGCCTGGGTGCTGGAGCCCTGGTCAGCCAGCAGGGCGGCGGCCAGGGGGCTGGCGGCCAACATTTCGCGGCAGGCCGAGGCCAGGTGGAAGGCCGAGAACAAGTTTATGCTTACGGCTTCTTCGAAGACCTCGGGGTCGTACTCGTCGCGGCCCCCGGGCAGGCTCGCGCCCGCGTTGTTGCAGAGCACATCGAGACGGTCGAGGCTCTCGGCTACCGTTACAATCTGGGCGCGATCGCGTACGTCGAGTTGCCTGTAGTCAAAGCTCGACAGGTCGTTGTCATAATCGGCGGCCGCGGCGCGGGTGCCGGTTATCACCACCGACGCGTCGGCGTCGGCAAATGCGCGGGCGATACCCAGGCCAATACCGTTGCTGCCGCCCGTTACCAGCACCCGGGTTCCGCTGTAGTCGTAGTTGGCTGTCGCGTTGGCCACTTGTTCAGTTCTCCTCCGGGCGGCAGTCGACAAGCACCTTGATGGCCTCGTCGGGGTCCTGGGCCGTCGCCAGTGCGCGGTCAAATTCGGCCAGTGCAAAGCGATGGCTCACCAGCGCAGAGGCGTCGACCTGTCCGGCCGCGAGCATCTCTATCACGTCGGGAAACTCGTCCGGGTAGGCCATGGAGCCGGTAATAACGAGTTCGCGCATGAGCAGGTTGACCATGTCGACCGCCACCGGCGCCTTTTGCAGGCCGGCTACGACAACGCGCGCGCCGCTGCGGGCCTGGTGTACCACCTGGGTAAACACGCTGCCCACGCCGGTGGCCTCAACGTAGAGCTCGCTGGCCGGCACCGGGCCGCCCATGAGCTCGGCAGCACCGTGCTGCTTGAGCAGGAAGGTCGGCAGCGAGGTCGGGTCGTCCTGGTCGGGGCAGAAAACAGTGCCACCAAGTTGCGCGGCCATGGCCAGGCGTTTGGCTGACAGGTCCACGATCACTATGTTCTCAAGGCCGAGGTGGCGCAGCACGAGCAGCGTGCACAGCCCTATGGGACCGGCGCCCATGATGACCGCCCGGTCACCCGCCTGCGCCTTGCCTTGCCTGGCAACGTGCATGCCCACGGCCAGTGGTTCTACCAGGGCGCCTTCTTCCATTCCGAGCGACTCGGGCAGTTTGAACAGCGAGGATTCGTTCTTCTCGGCATTGCGCACCAGGAGAAGAGGAGCAAAAGCGCCCTCCGGTCCACCGTTGCCAATGGTATTGCCGTTGGCCATGGGGTTAACGACCACTCGATCACCGTCGCGCGTGGCGCTGACCCTGTTGCCGGTTTCGACCACCACGCCCGACAGCTCGTGCCCCAGCGGCATGGGGCGGTCGCCACCGGCCATGGAGCCCATGCCTATGTAGCCGAGGTCGGAGCCGCAGATGCCGCAGTACTCAACGGCCACCACGACGTCGTCGGGCCCGGGCGAGGGCACGGCGATACGATCGACCTGCGCGACACCGGGGCCGTGTACCTGCACGGCCGGCATGGTGGATCCAGTGTTGCTAGTGCTGGTGGAGGCCACGATCTTCAATCCTGCGGGTCGGGGTGCAGGGAGTAAGTGGCCACTATGGAGGCCAGGTCCAGCACGTGCCCTTCCATGGCATTGATCGCGTCGCCGCCGGTGAAGCGACTGCCCAGTTCGAGCTTTTGGATGTCCAAAGCATAAACGGTGAACACGTAGTGGTGAAGGCGTTCGTCGTTGAAGGGAGGCCAGGGTCCGTCGTATCCACCGTAATCGCCGCTCATGTCCTCGTCGTCGGCAAACCAGTTGGTGAAGTCATTGATGCCACGGCAGCCGTGGGCGGTGGGGCCGGGTTGTTTGCCCCGCGCGGTAAAGCCTTCGCCGTCTGTAGCAACGGCAAGTTCTCCCATGGACGCGGGGATGTCGACGAGCACCCAGTGATCAAAATCAACACGCGGGATGTCGTAGGGTACCGTCGCGTCGCTGCGGTTCACGAGGTCGGGGCGCGTGGGTGCGTCGCGGTCATGACAGACGATGGCCATCGATTGAGTGCCCACCGGCAGCTCGCTCCAGGCCAGGTGGGGGCTGCGATTCGGGCCGGGCACCGGTCCATCGTCGCCGGGCACACCCGCGGCAAACTCGGGGGGCAGGGGCTGTCCGTCGTTGAATGAATCGCTGTGAATCTTCATTTGCTACTCTCCCGCGATAGTTTCTACAGGGAAGCGCGAGCTGTAGAAATCAAAACGCTTGCGTAGCTCGTCGGGGTCGGTGCCAAAGTCGCCGGCCAGGTCGTAGAGAACGCGTCCACCGCGGTCGCGCGGGTGCCGACGGCGGTAATCGGCTATGGCCTCCAGCGTGTCGGCGTCGAGCTCAAGGCCCGCCAGTTGGTATACCGCGGCTATAGAGCCCTCCTCGTCGGCCATGAAATCAGAAAAATGCAGGTCCATGCTGTGCGCGGGTGCGAGCAGTCCCCGGTCGCGCACGCAGGCCGCGAGCAGTTGCTCCACCCGCGCTGTCCAGTACTCCAGCAGTTCGTCTACGAGCACGCGGCGCCGGCTGACTCTCTGCCCGTAGGCCAGCATGGTCACGGTTGATTGTATTACCGCCACCGGGTCGCGGTGGGTCACGACGACCGTCGCGTCTGGAAAGGTCCGCGTGAGCGCGGGCAACTGTTCAAGGTGCTGGGGACACTTGAGTACCCAGCGCTGCGCTGGGTCGCCGCTAGCCTGCTTGCCGCTCGCGAGACCAGCCTGTTGGTCGCGCCAGGCCAGCAGCCTGAGCACGTTCTTCATGTAGTCATAGTGGGGTTGCTGATCATGCCCCAGGTAGTGGTCGCGCCAGCGCGGTGAGTGAGCCAACCACTCGTAGTTGTACGAGGCGAAGTCGGGGCCCATGAGTTCGAGTTCTTCGTGCACGTGGTCGGGGTTCATCGGGTGCATGGCCGCGAGGTGGGGAGTCACGGCCTGCATTCCTTCCCAGGCTTTCTCGCAACGGAACCAGCGCGGGTCGTTCTCGTCCCCGGTGGAGGGCTCACCCGGAAGCGGAAGCGGTTCGTAGGATTCCCAAAGTGGCAGCGAGCGCAGGCGTGGGTCGGCAGCCAGGGTGTTGAGCAGGTGGGTGGTGCCCGACCTGGGCAGGCCCACCACTATGATCGGCCGTTCAATGGCTGTGTCGAGAATCTCGGGGTGCCGTGTCCAGCAATCCTGTATCAGGAGGCGACTGGTGGCGTGTTGCAGCAGCTTGTTGCGCAGCGTGAGGCGGCCGAGCGCGGTGAGCTCGTGGTCAGTACTCCACTCGTCGCAGAGCAAGCCCAGTCGCTCGATGAAATCTTCTGGTCCTAAATCGACGAGACCGGTGGTTTCGCGGGCCTGGCCCAGTATCGAGTCAATCGTCAGCTCTATGTCCAGGTTGTCGGCCCAGGCCATAGCAGCGCGCTGGGTGTCGTCGAGTTGGGGCTGCGAGAGGTCGGATATGCGGATCTCGTCGCTCATCTTCGGCGGCTCATCTTCAGCTATGGCCCAGTAGACTCTGCAGGCGGGCGATTTCTTTCGCCAGCCAGCCGTCCTCCCAGAAGTTGGCGCCGGCTTTGGACACCGAGGCGCGCTCGCGCAGGGCGAGGTGTACGTCAAGCAGGAGTTGCAGCGCGGCCTTGTCGTTGTCGTCGGCAGTGTCAGCGGCGGCGGCCAGCTCTGCCAGGTGCAGCGCCGCCTCCGGGTTGCCGGCATCGAGCAGGGCGCGCCCTCGGGTGGTTATGGCGTTGACGCCGGCCAGCCCGGCCAGCTCGGCGCTCACTTCGCGGGCAGGGGTGGGGTAGAGCTCGGTGGTAGACCCCGCCTTGAACCATCCCATGTAGCTTTCCCAGATCGTGCGCACGGCCCAGCTCACCTTGCCGTAGCCTTGGCCTATGACGACATCGTCGGGCAGGTCGACCTCTCGCATGAGGGTGGAAACGTCCTTGCCTTCGTTCATTCCCGCCAGCGTGGCGCCGTGCACGTGGTCGGCGGCGCGGTAAAGCTGGTCGAGGCTGTCGCGTATGAGTTCACGGCCGGCGATGGGCGCAAAGTGGCCGGTCACCAGCAGCTCGGGTTCAAGGCTACGCATGCGGTCGACGGCCCGCATGTAGGGCTCGAGAAAACGATAGCGGTCGCCGCGTATGGTGTTGATATTGGGAAAGTGCGGAAACAACGGGCCGACGGTATTACCGCTGAAAAGTATCCCGTGCTCGGGCAACCACACGAGGCAGCTGTCTGCGGTCTCACCGCCGGGTACGGCCAGCAGCTCGAGCTTGAGCCCACCGCAGTCGAGTTCGAGACGGTCTTCAAAAGTAATGTCGGGCTCGGGCACATCCTGTTCGAAGGCCGAGGGGTCCCGGGCTGCCACCTCGGTGGCGTAGTCGAACACGTGCTGAAACCAGGTGCCCGACTGGTTTACTCGCACCGTGGCGATACGGCTGTCGTCGTGCTGGCAGGCCGCGTTGTTGGCCTGGGCGATGTAGGCCGTGTCGGCCTCGCGAAAGCGCGACACGCCGCCCAGGTGGTCCACGTGTCCCTGGGTGGTGATGATGTGCGTGGTCGGTCCGTCGCAGGCCTGGTCGAACACGCGCTTGTGCACGGGAGCCTCGAAACCCATGCCGGTGTTTATGATCACCCGGCCCGCACTGGTCACCAGCATGTAGGAGTTCGAACACCCCTCGGACATGCAGATGAAGTCGTTGATGGGCGTGGCGGTGGTCTGCCAGGCTGGCTTCATGTCGAAGAAGGTGGGTCGGTTGGCTACCAGCTCAGCGACGCCGGCGGCGGTCGGGTTTCTTGCGGTGCTTGTATACTGGCGGCTCATGGCTAGTGGCTTTCCTAGCGCGTGGGCTGCCTCGAGTAAAAAGGACGGCGTCTCCCCCTAGGCACGGCCCTCTGGCAGTATGCCTGCTCGGGGGTGTGATCAAACAGCTATGAAGAAAGCAGTCATGGTAGCCGCGGGGGTATTTGCCCTGGTAACGGCGGTCGTAATGGTGCGCACGGTGGGTCTGGACAGCGCGCAGGTCAAGGTGCCCCGCCTTGAGATGGAGGTTGACGCAGCGGCCGTAGCCACGCGTATGGGTGAGGCGGTCAGATTCCGTACCGTTTCAAACCTGGACACGGGCAAAGTCGCATGGGGTGAGTTCAAACGCCTGCACGCCTGGATGCAGACCAGCTGGCCGGCCGTGCACGCGGCCATGCAGCGGGAAACCGTTGGTGGCTATAGCCTGCTCTACCACGTGCAGGGAAGCGACCCGGCGCTCGCGCCGGTGTTGTTCATGGCCCACCAGGACGTGGTGCCCGTGGAGCCCGGCACCGAGGGCGACTGGGTCCGGCCGCCATTTGCCGGCGACATCGCTCCCTGCGGTGATATCGAAGGCGACTGCGTGTGGGGACGCGGTACGCTGGATGTAAAATCGTCGATGGTGGGCCTCATGGAGGCTGCAGAGCGGATGTTCGCCCGTGGGTGGCAGCCGCAACGCACGGTGTATTTCTTTTTCGGCCATGATGAGGAGGTAGGCGGAGGGGCCGGGGCGAGGGCCGGTGCAGGGTTGCTCGAAGACCGCGGCGTTCGCCTGGCGTGGGTGCTCGACGAGGGTCTCGTCGTCACCGACGGCATGGTGGAGGGCCTCGACCAGCCGGTGGCCATGATAGGCACTGCCGAGAAGGGTTACTTGAGTCTTGAACTGGTGGCCACCGACGAGGGTGGACATTCGTCGATGCCGCCCCTTCACACGGCCGCCGGCCGGGTGGCGCGCGCGGTGACGAGCCTGGAGGCCGACCAGTTCCCGGGAGCGCTTGATGGGGCAGCAGGGCAGATGTTCGCGGCCCTGGCGCCGCACCTGCCGCTGGGGCGACGCGCCGCGATGGCCAACCTGTGGCTGGCCGAACCGCTGGTCGTGAGGTCGCTCGAGGGCAACCCGCTGACGGCGGCCTTTGTGCGTACGACCACGGCAGCGACCATGCTCGAGGGCAGCGTCAAGGAGAACGTGCTGCCCCAGCGCGCCGTGGCTGTCGTTAATTTTCGCGTACACCCGCGCGACTCGGTCGACTCGGTAACAGAACGTGTACGACGGGTGATAGATGATGATGACGTGGAGGTGCGACCGGTGCCCGGTGGCATGCTGAGCGAACCCTCTCCGGTCTCCTCAACAGGCGCAGCCGGTTACCTGCTGCTTGAACGCTCGATAAAGGCGGTATGGCCGCAGGTGCTGGTAGCCCCGGGCATAGTGGTGGGTGCAACCGATTCGCGTCACTTCGCTGGCGTTGCCGACAACGTCTACCGGTTTATCCCGTTCTGGATGCGGCCGGGCGACCGCAGTCGCGTGCACGGAACCAACGAACGGGTCACGGTAGATAACCTGGCCGACTTCGTTCGTTTCTACAGCGCGGTGCTCGGTGGTGTCGGCGAATCCGCAGGCGGGTGACCGGCCAGGTTCAGAGACTTATGTGAACACTCGATGGTCCGCGCACGGTACTGGTGTGAACCATTTCGATCTTTTCTCGCGATGCCTCCCAGCGTGGGAATCTTGCCAGCGTTTCTTCTATGGCTACCCGCGCCTCCATGCGCGCGAGCGACGCGCCTATGCAGAAGTGCAATCCGTAGCCAAACGACACGTGCGAGTCGATCGGGCGGGTGATGTCGAAGCGGTCGGCATCGGTAAACTCGCGTTCGTCGCGGCCGGCCGAGCCGTTAAGCAGGGCAATCTTAGAACCCTCGGGTACGATCTGCCCGTGCAGCTCAACGTCGCGTGTTACATAGCGGGCCTGTATTGGCGAGGGCGCCTCGTAGCGCAACAGTTCCTCCACTGCGCCGGGTATAAGCGACGCATCGGCGGCCAGTTGCTCTCGCTGCTCGGGGTGCTCGGACAACAGCAGCGCGGTCCAGCCCAGCAGGCGGGCCACGGTTTCGTTGCCCGCCGAAGAGAGCAGGTTCACGAATCCGTGCACTTCGTCATCGGACAATCGCCGGGTTGAACCGTCTTCCAGCTCGATTTCGCTGGCCACGAGATCGCTCATCAGGTCGTCGCTCGGGGCGCGTCGGCGCTGGTCGATCTGCTCCTGGAAATATTCGCGCAGGTGGCCCCAGGCCTCGACCGCACCGCGGTTCGACTGAGTTTCGCCTGGCTCGACGTGCAGGCTCTGGTCGGTCCAACCACGCACTGTGTCCTGGTCCTCGACGGGTACCCCCAGCAGTGAGCCTATGACCATCACCGGCAGGCGGGCAGCAAACTCCTCGACGTAATCGAAGCCGGCGCTACCGACGAAGGGGTCGAGGTACTCGGCGCACAGCGAGCGTATGCGGGGCTCGAGCTCGGCCACGCGGCGGACCGTCAGCGTGCGTCCGACGAGTTTACGCAACTGGGTATGATCGGGGGGGTCGAGCCATATCATCATGGTGCTGAAGTCGTGCTTGCGCGACATCAGCTCCAGCACCGTACCGTGTGCCGAGCTGAAGGTCTGGTGGTCGAGCGAAGCGTCGTACACGTCGCGGTAACGGCTCAGGGCGTAGAAGTCGTACTCCCGGTTGTAGTAAAGTGGGGCCTCGTCACGCATTCGCCGCCAGACCGGGTGCGGGTCGGCGTCTATCGCGTAGTCGTAGGGGTCGTAATACAGATCGTCGGGTTGCATGTTGTTGGCCTTCACTGTCGCTGTCCTCGGGACAGATTATGCTTGTCGTCCACGGTGGTACAAGCGGCGCAAGGGAGGGGCTCTCAAGCCGGGGGCCATGACTCTTCGACTCGAGGGACGATGTCCGCCAGGGCGCTTTCGTTGCAGGGGCACCTGTAGATCGATCTTCGCACTAGGTCGACCAGGCCTTTACGCCCGCGCGCATGCCCGTGTTGGTAGCCTTGACGAAGAGCGCGTCGCGCTGCGGGTCGCCAAACTCGAGCCAGTTGAGGACTGCCTCGACCAGGTAGCCTACAACCGCGTGGGCGGCCCACTTCATCGCATCGGCAGGGACACGCTCACCCAGGTTGGTGTCAGCGGCCTTGACGGCCCACTCCCGCAGCTCGGCCGCGTAGGAAGAGAAAAGTGGCTCGCGGGCGGCGTGTCTCCACAGCAGGCGGAAACCGTCGGGGTCCTGCCGGGCGGCGGCGAGCACCGAGCGAGCCCCTATCCCGAATCCACCGGGCTCCGGTTCGGCCTGGAGCTCACCGGTGAGGCGGGTGCAGACGCGTTCCAGGACCGCGCGGTAGAGGTCTTCCTTTGAATCGAAATGTCGGTAGACGATCAGGGGAGTGATGCCCGATTCCGTGGCGATATCGGGCATCGTGGTCGCAGCGAAACCCGCCTTCGAAAAGGCGCGGGTGGCACCGTCCAGGATCGATTCGCGCCTTTGCTCGCGGGGCAGCCGCCGCGGACTCTCGTCGCTGGTCTCCTGGGAAGAAGTCCTTGACATATGTATATCATAGCGTATACATGGGGCTGTATACAAGCGCCATTGCCACTATAATGTGTGGGCCGGGAATTTTAGGGGCGTGAGACGGGGCTGCGTGCAGACGTTGCTGCTATAGGTAGTTGGCTGCGACAGGGGCTACTGAGGAGAGGAGTCACGATGGAACTTAACGACATGATCATGGTGAGCGTGGACGACCACGTCTGTGAACCCCCGGACATGTGGGAAAAGCACCTTCCTGCAAAGTGGAAAGACCAGGCCCCGCGGCTCGTCAACACTAACGGCGCCGATATCTGGTCCTACGACGGCAAGGTGATGCCCAACGTCGGCGTCAACGCGGTCGCCGGCCGGGTACCGGAGGAGTACGGCATGGAGCCCACCGCGCTCGACCAGATGCGGCCGGGCGCTTACAACGTGGACGCCCGTGTTGACGACATGAACGCCAGCGGAGTGCTCGGGTCTATCTGCTTTGCCTCGGCCCCGGGCTTTGTCGGGCAGCTGTGGAACATTACCAAGGACAAGGACCTCGCGCTGGCCGTAGTCAGGGCCTACAACGACTGGCACATAGATGAGTGGTGCGGCAAGCACCCGGGCCGCTTCATCCCGCTTTCGTTGCCCGTAATGTGGGACACCCAGCTGGGTGCCGACGAGATCCGCCGCTGCGCGAAGAAGGGGTGTTACGCGGTAAGCCTGCCCGACAACCCGATCGCGCTTGGCTACAAGAGTTTCCACGACTCCTCCTGGGAGCCGATCTGGCAGGTCTGCAACGAGGAAAACATCACGATCTGCCTGCACATTGGTTCTGGCACGCAGGTCAACCTGCAGGACATGAACGGCCCCGCCGAAATCCTGATCTCGAGCTTGCCGATCACGCTTCACAACGTTGCCACGGAACTGGTCTTCTCAGAGTTTATCCGGAAGTACGACAACCTGAAGTTCGCGTTGACCGAAGGTGGTACGGGCTGGGTTCCCTATTTCATGGAACGCGCGGATTACACCTACGAGCACCATCACAGGTGGACCAAGCTCGACCTGGGTAAGGGCCGCCTGCCCAGTGATATTTTCCGCGAGCACATCCTGGCTTGCTTCATCGATGATAAGGTCGGCATCCACAACCGCGATTTCATCGGCATAGATAACATGGCCTGGGAGGCCGACTACCCACATTCGGATACCACCTGGCCTCACACGGCCGAGAAGTTCTGGAAGTCGATCGAAGGCCAGGGCATGACGGACGAAGAAATCGATAAGCTCACCTACCAGAACGCGATGAAGTGGTTCAACTACGATCCCTTCAAGCATCTCCCAAGGGAGCAGTGCACCGTGGGTGCTTTAAGGGAAAAGGGCAAGCACGTGGATACAGCCCTGGTCTCGCACGGTCGTGGGCTGGCGCCGTCGGATTACGCAAAAGGTTACGCCACGATCGAAGATATCGTCAAGCAGATGGGCCAGGCCCTGACCACGGTGGCTATAAGGAAGTAGGCGATGAAGTTTGGACTTTTTATCAGCCATCCCTGTCCCAAGCCCTGGGATGAGAATTCGGACAAGCGCGTGATGGAACAAGCCCTGGAGCAGGTAGAGCTGGCCGACAGGATAGGCCTGGACTACGCGTGGCCGGTAGAGCATCACTTCCTGGAAGAATACAGCCACTCCGCCGCTCCGGAAATGTTCCTGGCAGCAGCGGCCATGCGTACGAAAAACATTCGACTGGCGCACGGCATCGTCCAGTGCTTACCCGAGATCAACCATCCGGCACGCATCGCCGAAAGGATCGCGACCCTGGATCTTCTCTCCAATGGCCGCGCTGAACTCGGCACCGGGGAGGGTTCCTCCGAGGCCGAACTTGGCGGCTTCATGATTGATGCCGGTAAGAAGCGCGAGATATGGGAGGAAACGCTCCGGGTTGCAGTGCGCTGCATGACTGAGGCGCCGTTTACAGGGATCAAGGGAGAGTTTGTCAACATGCCTCCCCGCAACGTCGTTCCCAAGCCGTTGCAGAAAGCTCATCCGCCGCTGTGGGTCGCCTGCTCCCGTCGAGAAACGATACACCTGGCCGCACAACACGGCATCGGCGCCCTGGGTTTTGCCTTTTTCGACCCCGAGGAGGCCAGGGAATGGGTCGATGATTATTACACGACGCTGGAGGAGGAGGGCGTACCGATTGGCGATGAAGTAAACGCCAACCTGGCCGCGGTAACTACTTTTTTCTGTCACGAGGACGAGCAGCAAGCCATCGACCGTGGGGCCGAGGGTGTGAACTTCATCGGCTACTCACTTGGCCACTACTACGTTTTTGGCAAGCACAAGCCCGCCGCTACCGACCTGTGGCAGGAGTATCGCCAGTTGCGGGCCGAAAAAGGGTACGATTCCGACGCGATAAAGATCGCACGGGATAATGAAGATACGCTCGGCGCCAAGGTCGTCGAAGAGGGGACCAGCGGCTTGCGCGGCGCGATGGGAACACCCGACCAGGTTCGCGATTATTTACTCCGCTATGAAGAAGCCGGCGTGGACCAGGTTATTTTTGCAACGACGGCGGGTAAGAATAAACACGAACACATAATGGAGAGCCTGGAGTTGTTCGCTGAAAAGATCCTACCCGAATTCAAGGAGCGCGAAAAGGAAGCCGCGGCCAGGAAGGCGGAACGCATGGGGCCGATTATTGACAAGGTCATGGCGCGTAAACCCGCGTCTGACCATCCGCCTCTTCCCCCCGATTACGAGATCGTGGCGACACCGCGCGCAATCGCCGAGGGCAAGGGCTCTTCGGATTTCAACAGCTGGCTGGATAAATACGCGGAAGACCTGGCGCTCGGTGAGGATGTCAGCAAGCGCCTCGCCAAGCCTACTATCGACGGTGGAGGTGGGGGCTGACCTTGGCCCGGGCGCTTCTGTCGTCCTGGAGATACTCGCGTGGCGACTAGCATGAGCCCCGAAGAGATCGAGGAGTTTCTCCTCGCACAGCGAACGATCATCGTGACAACGCTGCGTCGTGATGGATCGCCGGTTGCCCACCCGCTCTGGTTCGTCAAGCTGGGCGAGAGCGTGTACCTCGACACGAGGACCGGCAGCCCCAAGCACAGGAACATCCTCAACGATCCCCGTGTCTGCGCGGTGGTTGAATCCGGGGAGAGCTACTTTGAGCTGCGCGGCGTGCGAATCGAAGGGCGTTGTGAACCGGTGACGGACCCCTCGGAGATTGAGCGCGTGCAGGGCGCGCTCGAGGAGAAGGACCACCGGCTGGGCAGTGGCATGGCAGAGATGCCCGACTGGTTCTCGAATAGTCGCGAGCAGCGACGAAGCAGGGGCGACAGGGTGATACTGCGCATTCCGCTGGAGCGCGCATACAGCTGGGATTTTTCGAAGGCACGTAAGCATTACGAACAAGGCCCCCCGCCCGCCCGCGTGAAAGACGATGACGGGGGATCGACATCCGGCTGAGCGGGCTGGGCTAAGGTACGCGGCGGGTGTATGACCGGTGCGTGAACGCTAATCAGACTTCAGCCGAGCGACCCGACACCTACGCGTCGGTGCACCAGGGCGACCGCGTAATACACGACGCCGACGCCCATATCATGGAAGAAGCCGACTGGCTGCTGCCCCACGCCGAGGCCTCGCTGCGCGAGCGGCTCAAGCCGGTGTTCGTGGCCAGCGTAAAACCAGGCGAGGAGAACGAGATAGAGCGCTGGCGGCGGTTGCACGCCGACCCGGTTGAACGGGAGGCAGCCGAGGCCGAGATCATGCTACGCAAAAACTGGTCGGCGCTGGGATCTTTTATCGCTGCGGACAGGCCGCGCGCGCTTGACCTGATGGGCTTTCGCAGCCAGCTGCTGTTCAACACTTTTACCAACGACTACCTGCGCGAGGCCGAGCAGGGCGACGACCTGGACTTTGCCTACGGCATGGCGCGCGCACACAACCGCGCCATGCTCGAGTTCTGCTCGGTCGACCCGCGCCTGCTGGCGACGGCCTACGTGCCACTTGCCGACTTTGACCTGGCGCGCATCACCGCTGAACGGTCCATCAAGGACGGTGCCGCGGCATTGCTGGTGGCCTCGGCCTGTCCACGGCGGCACTCGCCCAGTCACACGGGGCTGTTTCCCGTCTGGGCGGCGGCCGAGGAAGCTGGTATACCGGTGGTCTTTCACGTGGGCGGGGGAGGGCGACTGCTGGACCCGCAGTACTTTGAAAACGGGCTGCCGCCGGTGCCCGACTTCCACGGCGGCGCTGAGAATTTCCGCTCGGTGGACTACGTGGCCATACCCGGGCCGCCCATGCAGACACTGGCCACGATGATATTTGACGGCGTGCTCGAGCGTTTTCCGCGCTTGAAGCTGGGCGTCATAGAACAGGGCGCGGTCTGGCTACCCGGCTGGATGCGTTCGATAGACACCGCCGCCGACGCTTTCCGCCGCAACGAGGAGCGGCTGCAGAAGCTTTCCATGAAACCGTCTGAGTACGTGCGGCGGCAGGTACGGGTCACTCCCTACCCGGCAGAACCGACGGGCTGGATTATAGAGCAGTCAGGGCCCGAGGTGTGCATGTTTTCGTCGGATTGGCCGCACGTGGAGGGTGGCCGCAACCCGCTTGGCCGCTTCGGGGCCGCGACCGAGGGGCTGGACGAGACCACGCTCGATGCCTTCTACCGCGGCAATTTTATCGACATGATGGGCAGCGGCTTGGCCGGCCTCGAGGGCTGAGGCTTCAGGAGTAACGGGCAACGGTTGCTGACGGTCGCGCCGCGGTTTCCTGTTGCCATCGACCGAGCGACTGCAGGGCGGTTCCAGGCGTAGCCTCCCAGAGACGGGCAAGCTCGACTCCGCAGTAGGCGACGATATCTGCAACCGAGAACTCGTCTCCCGCAACGAAACGCGTGGTTTTCAGCTGGGTGTCCAGTAGCTCGCAGGATCTCGCTATCGAGGCGCGGCATAGCTCGGCGTACGCCGGGACCTGTTCAAATTGCCCACGAAAGGCTGGATTGGAGTGATGGCCGAGATCGACCGCGGCAACGAAAAGCCCCAGTTCCACACGGCGCGACCACATGTGGACAATCGCCCGTTGCTCGGCGCCGAGTCCGAACAGGGCCGTCTGAGGAAAACTTTCGTCGAGGTATCGGCATATGGCCATCGATTCCGAGATACAGCTGCCGTTCGACAGCTCCAGGACAGGAACCTGGCCCAGCGGGTTCATTGCCAGGAAGTCGTCGCTGCGATGCTCGTCTTCGGCGACGTTTACCTCGACAATCGACAACTCGATTGTTTTTTCGGCCACGAACATCAGTACCCGGCGGGCGTTGGGGGCGAGTCTGTCAACGTAGAGTTTCAACGGCTTCCCTTCGTTTTGCGGGTTGCTATCCCTTAACGCCCCGCGGGCTGGACGTGCTTCGAATAGAGGCCAGGCAGGAAGCCGGCGAGATAGCTCATCTCCTCGTGGCAGTGCTTGAGCAGGGCCTCACCAGCCGAGTCGGGAAACAGGACCGTCCGGGTCGCCGCGTCTGGAGCCAACTCGGGAGGGTCCAGGTCTCCAAGCCAGAAACGACTTCGCATCTCGCAGCCGTAGTCGGTGTCGCGACAAAGATGAATGAGATGTCCTGCCCAGAAATCAGTATCCAGGGGCCCGACCCGTCCGCACACCGCCGCCGTTATGCCGGCTTCGGAGAACCTCGCGACGTCCAGGTACTCGGCCGGCTCGCGGAAGTTTATCTTGAGCTTCTGGAGGTCTCCGCCGATGTACTCGTGGACATGGTGGGTACCCCCGACGAACTTACCGCTGTCCCTCTCTCCTATCCACTCACACCAGACGTGGTCCCTGGGGTGCCACCACTTGTACTGCTCGGTGTTTTCGAGGAAGCCGAACCACCACTCGACCATCTGGCCCGAGCACCCGAACATAGTGGTCCAGCTGGCGACGTGTAGCTGCCCGTCGGGCAGGCGCGTGTACCCGGCCTCGAAGTCGAGATAGCCCGGGTCCAGGAGGCGATTGGCTTCAGCTAGTTCCATTTCTTCCTCCCGCCTTCCGGCCACTCATATAATGCTGTCCGCGGCCAGGTCCAGAACCGCGTCTTCCGCTTTTAACTCGAAGCGGACTGCTTCTGCAGGGATCACGTTGGGTAGGGCTACTTCGAGTATCATTGCAGCGTGCTCCTGTTTTTATTCTTCCCGGTAGACCATCCGGCCGCCGACAATCGTCATCTCAACTGTGATGTCGCGGATCAGCTCCGGGGCTACTTCGTCGGGGCCGGCTGAAAGCACGGCCAGGTCGGCCAGCTTGCCTGGTTCTATGGAGCCGCGTTCAGCCTCGGCGTGTATCTGCCAGGCGGCGTCGATGGTCATGGCGCGCAGGGCTTCGCGCGGGGTCACCCGCTGCTCAGGACCCAGCACCCGGCCGCCCGAGGTGACGCGCCTGACGGCTGTCTCCAGCAACAGCATTGGCGTCATCGGTACCACCGGTGAGTCGAGGTGTATCGTGTAGCGCAGCCCGAGGTCAGCTGCTTCGCGAAGCGGGCTTATGCGCTGGGCGCGCTCGGGCCCCATGAAGATTTCGTGGTGGCGGTCGCCCCAGTACCAGGTATGGGCGACGAAGAAGCTGGGCGTAACGCCGAGTTCTTTCATGCGTTTTAGCTGGTCGCTGCGGGCCATCTGCGCGTGTATCAGAATCAGCCGCGGATCGGGGTCGGGACGTTTTTCCTGGGCGGCTTGCATGGCGTCGAGAATGTCGTCTATCGACGCATCGCCGTTCCCATGGATGGCCAGTTGTCGGCCCGCGACGTGTATCGACGTCACGAGGTCGGCCAGCCGGTCAGCGGTTATGGTGGGGTAGCCGCGGTAACCCGGGTCGCCGTTGAAGGGGGTGTGGTAGGGCTGGCCGAGGTAGCCAGTGAAGCCCTGTATCGATCCGTCGGCTACGAGTTTTATGGCCCCGGCGTTGAACAGCGCGCTGTCGTTCTTGTCGAGCTCGAGCTCGCCGGCCATCCACAGCGCGGCGGCTTCCTCGTCGGGCCAGGCCTCCACGCGTAGCGGGATCACCCCCAGTTTGGATGAAGTGGCCATGCCCGCGAGCAGCGACGCAGGCGTCAGCCCGGACTGGGCGGTGGTGACTCCCTGTGACAGGTACTCCCGGGACGCGTCGCGCAGCATGCCAAGTCCCTCGAGCGGGGAAAACTGCATGACCCTTTTCATCATGGGTCGTGCGGCGGTTTCTTCGAGTACGCCGTCGGGAGTCCGCCCGTCCGATTCGCGGCGAATTACACCGCCCTCCGGGTCGGGGGTCTCGGCCGTGATACCCATGGCCTCGAGAGCCATGGTGTTGGCCACTGACAGGTGCCCCGACACGTGCACGACAGCGACCGGGTGACTGGCGCTCGCGCGGTCGAGATCGTGGCGGGTAAAGTGCCTGAGATCTTCCAGCAGGGTGTCGTCGTAGCGGAAGCCCAGCACCCATTCGCCGTCGGGAGTAGCAGCGGCGCGTTCGGCCAGGCGCTCGATGCCCTGCGCTATGTTGTCGAGGTCGCCTACCGGTGGGCTGGCGAGGTCGACGTTGGCGTTGTACATGGCAGTGCCGGGAAAGTGCCCGTGCGCGTCGATGAGTCCGGGCACCAGCGTGCGTCCTGCGAGGTCGTGGAAGACCGTCCCCGGGCCGGCCATTGACAGGATTTCGTCGTCGCTACCGACCGCCACGATACGGTCGCGTCGGAGCAACACGGCCTGGGCTATGTCGTCGTCGGCGTTCATGGTCAGCACGCGGCCGCCGGTGAACGCCTGGCTCACCGGCGGCCGCAGCGTAAGTCGCCATACGGCGAACACGATGGCGCCGGCTGCCAGCAGGCCGACGCTCAGTGCTAAAATGCGGACCAGGATGCGCTTCATCTGTTTACCCCCCCCAGGTTACCGTGACTGGCGCTTTTGCCATGTTATCGCCACTGTTGGAAGCCGGTTCGCGACGGGTTGCTGGAGGACACTGTTCGGAGAGGAGCCCGAGGGGATGATGAGTAACCATGAAAAATAACAGACCAGCGCCGCTTGCAGGCCTGCGCGTGATAGAGAGCTCCCTGTTGGGGCCGGCGGCCATTACGACGCACCTGGCCGATCTCGGCGCGGAGGTCATAAAGGTGGAGTCGCCCGCGGGCGATTACGTGCGCGAAATGACCTGGCCGATCATCAACGGAGTGTCGCTGCTGCACATGCACGTCAACCGCGGCAAGAAGAGCGTGGTGCTTGACCTTAAGGTGGCGGAGGGGGCCGAGTTGTACCGCGAACTGGTACGCGGCGCCGACGTCGTGGTGGAGGCCATGCGGCCGGGCTCGCTCGAACGGCGCGGGCTGGGCTACGAAGCCCTGCGCGAGATAAACCCGCGTATCGTTTTCTGCAACATATCGGGGTACGGGGCGACCGGCCCTTACAGCGGCCTGCCGGCCCACGGCATTGCCTTTGATACCTGGGCGGGCATCGTCAGTCCGGAGATCGACGACGATGGCTTCTGCTTTCTACCCGAGCACGCGAGCATGGGTATGCACGCCGGGCCCCTGCTGGGGGCGCTGGGGATCCTGGCGGGGGTGCTCCGCGCGCGTGAGTCGGGTGAAGGTTGCTTGATGGAGATAGGCCAATCCGACGCGGCGGCATACATGGACTGGTACCGCAGCGAGACCTGGATGGCCTACGATCGGCCCGAAGACGAGGTCACGGGCAACAAGGCCGACAACTACGAACGCCGCGAGCCGGGTACGGCCGGCATGAAAGAAGGCGTGCGCTACCAGGTTTACGAATCAGCCGACGGGCACGTTTTGTTGATGGCCAGCGAGCAGGCCTTCTGGAAAAATTTCTGCGAGTGCGTCGGGCGCGTGGAGCTGTTCGAGCGCTGGCCGGGGTCTAAGTTCGCCGACCATGCACGCGGCAACCGCGAGCTGCAGGCCGAGTTGCGAGACATTTTTCGTACGCGTACGAGCGCGCAGTGGATCGCCGCGGCCGACGAGCACAACTTTCCTGTTGCGCCCTGTAACACGCCGCGAACTCTGGCCGAGGATCCGCAGTTTCGCGACAGGTTTCCGCTCTACGGCCACGAGCAGCACGGTGCCGACATGTTGCCGTTCCCGGTCAAGCTGGCAGGTGAGATGCTACCGGCGCCCGCAATGGCGCCCACCGTCGGCGAGCAGACCGACGAGGTGTTGCGCGAGCTGCTGGGCTGTGACGATGAACGCCTGGCCGCGTTGCGGGCCACCGGCGCCCTCGGCTGAACAGGGGGGGTCAGGATTCGAGCTCGATCTTGAGCACCTTGCCGGCTGCGTTGCGGGGCAGGGGCTCGCTGCGCAGTTGCCAGAGGCTGGGCACCTTGAAGGTGGCCATGGTTTCAGCGCACCAGGCGGCCAGCTCTTCGCTGGTAGGCGTCTCGGTAGTGGCCGCGCTATCGCCCGCCGTCAACACCACGATCGCCTTGACCTCTTGTCCGAGCTCGGCGTGCTCAACGCCGATCACGGCGGCTTCTTCGACCGCCGGGTGGGCTTCGAGGCGCCGTTCAATTTCGACGGGGTAAATGTTCTCTGCGGCGCGCAGTATCAAGTCGCGAGCGCGGCTGTTGATGTACAGGCGACCGTCGAGCAGGTGGCCGATGTCGCCGGTCGCCAGCCAGCGACCCGGGTGGATGGCCTCGCGCGTGGCCTCGGGTTGTCCCCAGTACTCGAGCATTAGGTAGGGGCTGCGCACGAAGATCTCGCCGTCTTCGCCGTCGGGCAGAGCGTCGCCGCTGTCATTGCGTATTTCGACCTGCTGGGTCGGCATCACGCGGCCTACCGACAGCGGGTGGCGGGCGAGTTCGCGTCCGCCGGTCATGGTAACCGGCACCACGGTTTCGCTGCTGCCGTAGCCCAGCCCCACGCCCTGTTCGCCGTTGGGCACAAGGTCGCGCATGCGGGCCTGGGTTTCGGGCGTGGTGGGTGCTCCACCGCTGCCGAGGTTGCGCAGCGAGCTGAGGTCGTAGTCGTGCAGGCGGGGATGGCCGAGCACGCGCGGCGCCATGCTGCCGAGGCCAGCCCAGATCGTGATCCGTTCCTTCTCGATCAGCCGGAGCACGTCCTCGGGGTCAAAGGCGCCCAGCCGCCATACCGTCTTTGCGCCCGCGGCCATCATCATCAAGCCGCCCGTGTACAGGCCCGACATGTGAAACAGCGGAACGGTCATCAGCGCGCAGGTAGCCGGAGGATCGCTTTCGCCGGGTATCCCTTCTTCGGCGGCCAGCATGACGTTGCGAAAGCCGTGCAGCATTGAGTTGCTCAGAAAACCGCACACGCCGCGGTGGGTGTTTACGGCACCCTTGGAGCGACCGGTGGTACCGCTGGTGAAGAGGATTATGGCGGGGTCGTCTTCGGCTATGGGAGTTTCAGGCAGGCCGACGTCGGGCGCGTAGTTGACCAGTTGCTCGAAGTCGGTCTCGATCTTGATCGTAGCGATGCCGGGAGCAGCGGCCAGGGCGTCGCCCAGGCGGTCGAGTCGTTTTTCGTCGGCCACCAGGACTCGCGGCGTGGTGAGTTCCAGTGAGTGTCGTATTTCTTCGGATTTCCACCAGCCGTTGAGCGCCGACACGACCGCGCCCAGGCTCACCGTGGCCCAGAAGGTGACCAGCCACTCGGGATGATTCTCGGCGAGGATGGCCACTCGGTCGCCGGGCCTGATCTTGTACTCGTCCCTGAGCGCGGCAGCCGTCGAGCACACCATGCGGTAGTGCTCGGCGTAGCTGATACGGCGGTCGCCCGAGACAATGTATTCTGCGTCGCCGTGCAGGGCCGAGTCGGCCAGTACTTCCCTGAGCGAACGCTTGCGGCCGGCGAACACCTGCATGCGTTGGCCGAGGACTTCTTCCTCGACGACGTCGAAGCCACCGCCGGGGGCGATGAGTTGCGCGGTTATCTTGTCAAAAGCGTCCATCAGGGGTGTGCTCGGTCGAGAAGCCGTGCTTTTTCTGTAGTTGGAACGCATCCCCCTTCAGCGCAAGTAGATAGGCGATGACCAGGCCCGCGGCTCGGCCGTTGCCAGGCAATCCTCCTCGTTGGGCGTACGGAAATCCGCGCCCCAACAGGGGTCCACCTCCTCGCAGTTGCCGCCGTCGTCGTACTTGCAGCGCAGGGCGTCGGCGTTGACCGTGGGAGTGGCGCGCTCGATGGCGCGTACGTAGTACACGTGTTCGCGATCGCTGCGAGCCTGCTCGGGGTCGTCGAACTCCACCGTGCAGCCGTTGCCGTCCGCGGGGCAGGGCAGTATCTTCCACGGGTCTTCGATGAGCTCGGCCAGGGAGTCATCTTGTGCCTCCGCGAGATTGCCGGGACGGCGCGCACGCACGCGCACTACTTCTATGCGCTCGATGGGGCGCCTTCGGTCAGTGGGGTTGTAGCACTCACCCCGGCACAGGCGCTCGAGCCTTGCGGGAGACAGGCCCTGCTCGGAGTGCTCGGGGCAGCCCTGCTCCTGCTCCAGCGAGCCAGCGGCTCGCACCCTGAAACGCGGTGTTCCGGTCATGTCGGCCTCGCCGCCCATGGCGAGTTCGCCGTCGGGGCCGTTCAGGAGGTCAAACCACAGCAGTATGCGCGGCCCGCTGGTGCCGTAGACCTCGCGTCGTTTCATGGCCTGCCAGATCGAATCGCGGTCGCGGCCGCCGGAGTGCACGGCCACCAAGCCTCCGGTGACAAAAAATGAAGCTACTCGCTCGGCTTCCAGGGCGAGCATGGGGTTGGCCATGACCGCGTCGGTGGCAACGAAGGGCTGGGATTCCCCATTGTCGGCAGCTTTTTCTCCGCGCAGAACGTTGTAAGTGAAGCGGCTGTGTACGCCGCGGGCCTCGGTCATCTGGTAGCGTGCGTACTCCTTGTAGCCGGTACCGGGGCGCGCAGAGTGGTTGTCGCTCGAAGCCATGAAGCCAAAGCGAAAGCGGCGCGCGTCGCCGTCCGCCTCGTTGCCGGTCAGTGCCAGCGTGTACTGAGCAGAGTTGCGCGGCCGGTAGTTGAAGGACGGGAGAAAACAGTCGCGGCATTGGCCGCAGTCGAGCCAGGCTTCGGGCTCGGCCCAGGGTAACGTCAGGTGACCCTGCTGGCCGGCCTCGAGATGGTTGGTCTGGGCTTCGGTAACCAGCTGCTCACAACTCGCCGAGTCGGGATTTTCACAGCGTTCGCGCACAAGCTGGCCAGCCCGCCGGCAGCAGGGAAGGTAGTTTTCTGTCGCCTCGGGGCAAACAGCACCGTTGTCGCCAGCAACACCGTCCTCGCGCCAGTCTCGGTACTCTTCGGAGTTGCCATGTCCGGAAAACACCTCCAGCAGGATCTGCCTCTCGGGGTCGTGCTGCGCGCCCTTCAACTGCTTGTCGAACGATGAGCCCGGCGGTGTGTACACTCCCCAGGCCGTGCCGTGCGGAATGACTATGGATTCGTGTCCCCACTGGGCGAGTTTTTCGAACAGCTCGGCGGGGTCCAGGGCGGTTTCGATGCAGTCGTTGGGGAGTTGGCGGGTGTCGATTCCTGCCTCGCAATCCGGCGTGTCCAGGAGCTCGTTCTGGTAGAAATCAAAGGAAAGAAACTGATCGAATTCATCCAGGTCGGCCAGGGGTAGCAGTAGCCGTTGCTTGAGCGGGCGCTTGTCGCCCAGCATTTTTATCAGCAGTGACCGCGCAGCTATCGGCCGCCTGGGTATGGAGTCCTCGTCGAGGTCGCGCAGGATGACATTCTTGTGTCCCCAGTGCTCCGACGGGGTCTGTCCCACCTGCGTCCACTCCCATCCCAGGTAGGCGACAACGTCGGGATTGTCGGGATCGCCGGCCAGGGCGTTGCACTGGCGAACCGAATCCACGGTCTCTTGCCAGTGTTGCGGGGTCAGGCCCTCGGCGTGATCGTTTATGCTCCAGAAGTCGAGGCCCGAGCAGTAGCGGGCAAAATCACAGGCATCGGCTGGCGGGTGCGCGCCTTCACCTTGCATGACGGGCAGGCTGAAAGTGAACGCGTCGGGCGAAAAGGTGGTGTGTACGTGCAGGTCGCCGAAGAGAATCTGCTTGTCGTTGCCGACCTCAAGAGCCTGTGCGGTTTCGCGTTGCCTGGCCTGTTCGGTCTCGACAACAGTTGTCGGCAAGGCGGCGCCTTCTATGTTGCCAGGACCCTGGTGTTTGCCGCAGCCTGGCAGCATGAGCAGGGCTGCTGCGCTGAGAGCAAGAAGAACCCGTAGCGGGGTGGCCTTGAGATGAAGGCGACTATGCATGTGTATCTTTCTCCTGCTAGTGAGTGGGTTCAGGCTTCGGGCATAAGTGACTGCAGGTGCTCGTAAGCGTCGATGTACTCTTCTACCAGTTGGTTGATCACCTGGCGCACCGGGCGCACATCGTTCATGCGCCCCACGATCTGTCCCACCGGGTTGAAGGCCACCCCCTGGGCCTTCGCCGCGTAGCGGTGTACGCGGTGCACGGCATCGGCCGTAACCATCCACTGCAGCGGCATGCCCAGCGGCGCGGGGGTCTCGGGGTCTTCCCAGGCCTTGGTCCAGTCGTTCTTGAGCATGCGGCAGGGCTTGCCGGTCCAGCTTCGCGACCTGACGGTGTCCCGGGTCTGGGCATCCAGCAGGCCCTGTACCTGCTCGGGCGGGCAGGCCGACTCCGCCACCGTGAGCCACAGTGAGCCCGACCACACACCCTGCGCTCCCATGGCCAGCGCGGCAGCCACCTGCCGACCGCTGCCGATTCCGCCAGCAGCCAATACCGGTAGCGGCGCGACGGCATCAATCACTTCGGGCCACAGCACCATGCTGCCCACGTCGCCGGTGTGTCCCCCGCCCTCGGTGCCCTGGGCGATGATGAAGTCGCAGCCTGCTTCCTTGTGCTTGAGGGCCTGGTAGGCGCTGCCGCACAGCGCTCCCACCAGCAGGCCGGCGTCCTGTATCTCCTTGATGACTTCGGCCGGGGGCGTGCCCAGCGCGTTGGCTATGAGTTTGACCTTCTTGTGCTTGAGCGCGGTTTCTACCTGCGGGCCGGCCGTCAGCTGCGTCCATCCGAGTAGCTCTTTAGCTTTTTCGCCTTCGGGCAGTGGCGGTACTCCGTGTTCGTCGAGTACGCGCGAGGCGAAGTCGCGGTGCTCCTGCGGCACCTGGGCGGCGAGCAAGGCCTGCAGCTTGTCGAGGTCGGTTTCTTCCATGCCCTCGTATTTGCCGGGGATGACGATGTCCACGCCGTAGGGGTTGTCACCCACGTGTTCGTCTATCCACTGAAGCTCGGCTTCGAGTTCTTCTACCGAAAATCCTACGGCACCCAGCACGCCCAGGCCGCCGGCGTTGCTGACTGCGGCCACCACGTCGCGGCAGTGTGTGAAGGCAAAAATGGGGAATTCGATTCCAAGGCGTTGGCATAGTTCAGTTTGCACGGGTTTCTCCTTTGCTTAGGGGTAGAACGTGTTCTACTTTGCCCGCGTAGGTAGGCAAAGCAAGGTGTCGAGTGGAGCAAAAAAAGTGAGATTAGTGGTGCGCGGCTACAACGCGCTCAGCCGCGCGCTCGAGCGTTTGGGCCGGGGGCGGGCGACTTTTGCTGAAAGCGAACAGGCGCTGCACGACGCTGCCCTGCGGGCGGCGGGCGGTAGCAGGGCCGGCAATGACACGGACAACGCAGGCGACTTCGGCGACCCCGGTTACCTCGAAGGCCTGCGCATACTGTTGGGGTCGCTCGACAAGGAGGCCGTGCCGACTCCCTTCGGTCGCATGATGCTGCGCAAGCAGATTGTCAGCGTGCTTCGCAACCGGCTGCTTGTCGAGCGGCAGCTCGCCGGGCAGCCGGCGATTGAGCAGCAGGCGGTTGAAAAACCCATCATCATCCTGGGCCTGCCGCGCACGGGTACCACCGCGCTGCACCAGCTCATGGGCAACGACCCTGGCATACAGGTGCTCGAGTACTGGCTGGCGGCCGCGCCGCAACCGCGTCCGCCGCGCGAGCAGTGGGCCCGCAACCGCAACTACAAGGAGGCGCTGTCCGACCTGCGAGGCATGTACTACCTCGACCCGTCGCTCAAGGCCGTCCACCTGATGACTGCCGACGGCGCCGAGGAGTGCCGCCACCTGTTGCAGCACTGCTTCGCCGACGACACCTTCGACTGCAACTCCAACGTACCCTCCTATTCCGCGTGGTACGACGGGGTCGACATGCATCCGGCCTACCTGCAGCACCGTCGTTGCTTGCAGCTCATAGCTTCCACCGCGCCCGGCCGTCGCTGGGTGCTCAAGTACCCGGTGCACATGGGCAACCTCGACCTTTTGTTCGAGCTCTACCCGGACGCCTGCGTGGTGCAGACCCACCGCGACCCGGCGCGCATAGTGCCGTCCGAGTGCAGCCTGGTGTCGGGCTGGCGCGCGCTTTACGAAACCGGTGTCGATCGCCACGAGATAGGCCGCAGGCGCATGGAGCTTTGGGCGGCGCGGCTGGAGCACACCATGGAGGTGAGAAAAGGCCGCGAGGACCGTTTCTTTGACCTCAACTTTCGCGAGGTACTGTCGGATCCGGTGGCCGCTGTGCGCCGGGTCTACAATTACTTTGGCCTCGAGCTGGCCGGCGAAGGCGAGAGCAGGCTGGGAAACTGGCGGCAGGAAAATCCCCACGGCAAGTACGGGCTGCACACTTACAACGCGGCTGACTATGGGCTCGACGACGTCATGATGCACGATAGGTACGCGGCTTACATGCAGGCTTTCGGCGTCGAACTCGAGGAGAGCCTGCCGCTGTGAGCCGCCGTGACCCAGGCGCCGGGGAATCACCACGGGCGGGCGACCTGCCTGCGCGTACGCGCTATCCCCGGACAGAGGGCAGCCGGCGGCTGCTCGAGCAGGCGGCGCGTCTTCTTCCCTCGGGCGTGCGCAGCAACACCGGTCTTGCGGATGATGCGTTGCTCGTGGCTTCGGCCCGCGGCGCAATAGTGACCGACAGCGACGGTAACGATTACGTTGATTACCTGCTGGGCTCGGGGCCCATGATACTGGGGCACGCCCACCCGGCCGTCGTTGAGGCCGTTAGTCGCCAGCTCGCCGACGGCTCGAGCTATCTCGCCCTCAACGAACGAGCGGTCGAGCTGGCCCAGGCAGTGGTCGATCGCGTGCCCTGTGCCGAGGCCGTGAGTTTTTACAGCTCGGGCAGCGAGTCGGTCAACTACGCACTCAGGCTCGCGCGCGCGGCCACCGGCAGGCAGAAGATTCTCAAGTTCGAGGGCGCGTTTCACGGCATGGGCGACGAATCCCTGCACTCGAACCAGTGGACGACGGGTCTCGGCGAAGGGCAGGCCGCCGCCGGGGGCACGGCAGCCCGACCGCTGGCCGTAGCCAACAGTGCCGGGTTGCCCGGGGCCGTGACCGAGTCCGTACTGGTGGCGCCCTACAATGACCTGGCATCTACCGCCGAGCTGCTGGCCGAGCAGGGCGCAGAGGTCGCGGCCATAATCGTTGAGCCCATGCAGCGCACGCTGGTCCCGGCCGAAGGTTTCCTGGCCGGGCTGCGGCAGTTGGCTGACAGCAGCGGCGCGCTGTTGATCTTTGACGAGATGGTGACTGCGTTTCGCCTGGCCCGGGGAGGCGCCCAGGAGGCGTACGGCGTCGTTCCCGATCTAGCAACGCTCGGCAAGACAGTGTCCGGCGGTCATCCGCTGGCGGTGCTCTGCGGCGCTGCCGAAATCATGGAGTACCTGCGGCCGGGCCGCGAGCCTGCCGCGGGTGGTGTTATGCAGACCAGTACCTTCTCGGGTAATCCCGTGTCCTGCGTGGCCGCGCTGGCAACCCTCGCCGAGTTGGATCGCCCCGGTGTCTACCAGCGCCTCGCAGCGTCGGGGCAGCGCTTACGCGCGGGCCTGGACGCGGCCTTTGCCGCCGCCGGCATAGAAGCTTGCAGCAGCGGCCACGACACGGCCTTCGAAGCCTGGTTTTTACCGCGCCCGCCGCGCAACCATCGCGACACCCTGGCGACCGACCGTGGCCGGCAGACCGAGTTCGCGCACCTGTTACTCGAGCGAGGCGTGCTCAAGGGCCACGAAAAGTTTTTCGTCTGCACGGCACACGACGATAGCCTGCTCGAGTTTACCGTGCAGGCTTTTCACGATGCCGCAGCCGCGCTTGCGGCTAGCCGAGATTGACGGCCGTCGTCAGGCCGGGAACTCGAACAAAACCTTCACCGCCTCGCTGCGGTCCTGTCGTCTGCAGGCCATGAACGCCTCGCGGTACTCGGCCAGGCCAAAACGGTGGGTGATCAAGGGGCTGAGGTCGAGGCGGCCCTCGCGCGTCCAGTCGATGTAATGCTCAAAGGCGTGCCGACGTGAGCCATTTACGGTTTCATGGCCGAAGCCACTGGAGCCGACGAGGGCAATCTCCTTGAAATAGAGCGGCGTCCACTCGAAGCGCGCGGACTTCTCCACGCCCGTGACCACTACCGCAGCGTGCGGGCGCGCCACTCTCAGTCCGACTTCCAGTGTCGAGGGCATTCCGACCGTGTCGTAGACCACGTCGACGCCGCCGGTCAGCATGGGTAGCCCCCGCCAGGGCCTGCGCAGGGGGCTCCTGGTCTCGTCGGCTACCCGTTCAATCAAGGAGAGCTCGGGCTTGTGGTCGATTACAACCTGGGCGCCCAGTTGGGCGGCGAGGCGGGCCTGCTGCGGAAAACGTGCTACGGCCAACACGCGGCAGTCCGGCCACAGAAGCCTCAGCGCTGCCACATGGCACAGCCCCAGCGTGCCGCAGCCGTACACCAGCACGCAACCGTCATCGGGGGGTGGTCGCAATAGCGTGGCGTGCAGCGATACCGAGAAAGGATCGGCGAGTACGGCCTGCTCGTCGCTGATATCGGGGGGTAATACGAAGCACTGCGAGCGGTGGGCCACCAGCGATTCGGCAAAGCCCCCGTGGGCATCGGCGCTGTTGCCGTGGTGAATGCCGGGCGCCAGCAAGCCGCGTTCAAAGTTTTCGCACTGCGCCAACTCACCAAGCGCGCACCAGCGGCAGGGCTCGAGCCCGCGAGGTTCACAGGACAACCACGGGTTGAGCAGCACGCGGTCGCCCGGCTCAATGCCGCCGACCTCGTTGCCGCAGTCACGCACCACGCCTACAACCTCGTGGCCCAGTACCTGGGGAAAGGATATGAGCGAGGTCATGGGGTTGTCGATCGAGCCGTTGAGAAACACCTGTTTGTAGTCGCTGCCGCACAGCCCGCACAGTCGTGTCTGAAGGCGCAGCCACTTGGCACCGGGCAGCTCGGGCTCGGCCAACTCGCGTAGTTGCAGTGGGGAGGTCGGCCCCACGCAGGCGGCCGGCCAGGCGCGCGAGAGCAGGGCGGTGGCGACCGTGCGCAAGACCTTGTTTTCGAATACCAGCGCTTTCATTACGGTTGTCGAATGGCTCAAGGGCGGCGGCCGCAGTATTCTACTTGTCGCCGCTGCTCAGGCCAGTCAACGGGATAGCTTGGTTTCTCAACCAGGATAACTCGACGGGCGGTTTCTTCCCGGTGGCCGAGCGCATTCAGCCGGGAGGCTGAGGATTGTCTCGCGAGGGGTGAGTGCGGTGGCCCAGGAGCTGGCCACCGGTCATGGCTTCGCCGGTACCGTTGAGCCCTCGAAGGCCCCCTTGCGCACGTTGAATACGCACACCTGCTGCGGGGCTGGACCGCCGGGGTCGGCCTCGAAGATGATCACCCGCACTATCCTGCTGACTTGGGGGCGTGACGCGTCGTAGCCACCGGGGCCCTTGAGTACGATGCCGCTGGCAAAGCCCTCCTTGTCTCGGTCGTAGAGGAAGATGGATTGGCCCGAGTTGCTGCCGTTGCCCAGCAGGTCGCAGGTGGACTGGAAGGCGATGAAACGCGCTTGTGCTCCCACGCTGGGCATCGCGTTGGTACAGCCCGTGGTGTTGGTCACCTGGGTGTAGGGCGACGACGGCAAGTTGGCATCCCACAGGAAGATTTCCGTGTTCTCGTCGCCGTTGGAGCCCGCCACCAGGTCGGCATCGGAGGCGAAGGCGATAAAACGCCTACGGCTCTGGCTGGGGCTCTCACTGAAAAATCCGGAAGGGTAAGGGGAGGTTACCTGTACCAGTTGGGTCGCCTTGCGCTGGATACGGTACAAGGACCGCTCACCCGCGGTGCCGGGGGGGTTGGTGACCAGCAGATCGGCTGTGCTCGAGAACGCTATAGCCGCGGAGTTGAAATTGACGCTGTGGCCAACCACGCTGATGCCACTGCCGGCGGCCGTCAGTTGCTGGAGCGTCGGTATCGGTGCGGGGGTGCTGGGCCCCACCAGCTCGCGCTTCCACATGAAAATTTCACGGTTACCTTCGGGATTACCGCATCTCGCCGGGGCGTTGGGGCAGCGGGCGGGGTCGTCGCACACCAGTCCGGGGCAGTCGGCGTCAGAACTACAGGGGCCCCTGTCATTGTCGCCACCCACGCAGGAGTTCACCAGGTCACCGTCGGAGTCGAACAGCAGCCGGCGGGCGCGGGCTGCCCGCATATTGGGGTGATTGTTGGAGGCTCCCACGCTTTGGCTTATCTGCAGCAAGCGTTCGCGACGGCGATCGAGGTGGAAGATCTCAGTGTTGCCGTCGGGGTTAGAGCCGGTGAGGTCCGAGTTTGAAGAGAAGGCTACGAACCTCCCAGAACCGTTCAAGGTCGGGTTTTCGTGGTTGTTGTCTACACCGAAGACGAGCGACGTTGTATCGGTGATTTGTGTCATGGCTGTCGAAAGAGCGACTGTAGGGGCGGCGCCGTGGCGGATTTGTTTGTCGTATTCTTTACGGCTGAAGACGAAGATCTCGGTGTTGCCGTCGGGGTTATTACCCGTGTAGTCTGCAGCTGACTCGAAGACGATTTCATTGGCCTTGCGGCTCGGGTTCGCCGAGTTGCCCTCGAAGCAGAATAGTTCCCCGCTTTCCAGGCCGCAGTCGAAACAACCGTCGTCGGCCTGGTCGTTGCCGTCATCACAGAATTCATCGGGGTCTACCGTGCCATCGCCGCAGTATGGCAGCAGCGTGCAGTCCACGTCGCACGTGGTCCCGTCGGGAGGGTCGCATTCCTCGGCGCAACTGCCCTGCAGTACGCCGTCACCACAGCTCGTGCCGGCCGGGACACAGATACCGTCGCCGTCGCAGGTATCATCGGGCGTGCAGATGTCTCCGTCGTCGCAGGGGACAGAAGTCACCGAGAGGCAGTCGTCGCTGACGTCATTGCACTGGTCGTTGCACTCCAAGAGACCCGTACACGGGTCTCCGGTGTGGCCGCAGGCGGAACCCGAGCAGGTATCGGTGCCGTTGCAGAACAAGCCGTCCTCGCAGGGCAGGCTGTTGGCTGCATTGACACAACCGGTCGTGGGGTCGCACGCGTCGGTTGTGCAAACGTTCGAGTCGTCGCAGTTGGGAGCCGGGCCGCTAACGCAGGCGCCAGCCGAGCAGGTATCGCCGGTCGTACACTCGTTGGCGTCGTCGCAATTGGCAGTATTATCGGCATATTCACAGCCTGTCGCCGGCACGCAACTGTCGTCCGTGCATACGTCAAAGTCATTACAGTCGGGCGCCACGCCGCCAACGCAGGTGCCAGCCGAGCAGGTGTCGCTTGTCGTGCAGGCGTCACCGTCGTCACAGGGGCTGGTGTTGTCGGTGTAGCTGCAACCAGTGGCCGGTATGCAGGTTTCGTCTGTGCACCCGTTAGTGTCGTCGCAGGTGACAACTGAACTTCCCCCGCATACCCCGGCCGAGCAGCTTTCGCCCGAGGTGCACTCGTCGCCATCGTCGCAAGGAACGCTATCGTCGTCCACGTATGAGCACCCCGTCGCCGGGACACAACTGTCTGTCGTGCACTGGTTACTGTCGTTGCAGGTGACCGTGTCCCCGGGTTGGCAGGCCCCGGCAACGCAGATGTCATTCTCCGTGCACAGGTCTCCGTCGTCGCAGGTGCCCGACGTGTTGTTGGCATAAATACAGCCGCTGGCGATGTCGCAAGCATCGATCGTACACGGATTATTGTCATCGCAACTGGCTATCAGCGGTGTGCCCTGGCAGGCGCCGTTGAGGCAGGTATCGTCGGTTGTGCAGTCGAACCCATCTACGCAGGGAATCGAGTTGTTGGTGAAGGTGCACCCGGTGATGGCGTTGCAACCGTTGTCGGTACAGGGATTCGTGTCGTCACAGGTAATCGGTGATGCACCCAGGCAGGTGCCACCGCTGCACGTATCTACGGTGGTGCATACGCTGCCGTCATCACAGGCCCCGCCCTCGTTAATCGGCGTTACGACGCAGGCGCCGGTGGTGTAGTCGCAGGAGGCCGTCGCGCAGGCTCCTTCGAGTCCGCTGCAATCCACGCCTGCGCACAGGTCCACGCCCTCGCAGGTGCCATCGGTGCAGGTATCGTTGGACGTTACCGGGTTTCCGTCATCACAAGGAGTTCCATTCCCGGCTTCAGGGCTGTCGCAGGTTCCCGTCAAGGGATCACAGGCGCCGGCTACGTGGCACTGGTCAACGGCGCTGCAGATTACGCCGGCACACAGGTCCACGCCCTCGCAGTTACCATTGGTGCACGAGTCATTGACGGTCGCAGGGTTACTGTCGTCGCATGGTATACCGTTGGGGCCTTCGGGCTCGGTGCAAAGCCCTGTGAGCGGACTGCACGCTCCAGCCAGGTGGCATTCGTCAATGGCGCTGCAGACGACACCAGCACACAGGTCGACGCCCTCGCAGGTACCGGCGGTGCACGAGTCATTAACTGTCGCGGGGTCACCGTCGTCGCAGGCCGTGCCATCGGGAGCTTCCGGGTCGCCACAGAGGCCGGTCAGGGGGTCGCAAGTGCCCGCCAGGTGGCAGTAGTCGAGGGCCGAACAGGTCACGCCGGCGCAGAGGTCAATACCTTCGCAGGTGCCGTCGCCACATACGTCGCTGGTTGTCGCCGGGTTTCCGTCATCACACGTTGTCCCGTTGCCCTGGATCTCGCAGCTTTCGCTGCAGCAATCTCCATCGTCATCGTTTCCGTCATCGCACTGTTCGCCGGGGTCCAGTATGCCGTCGCCGCAGCCGTCGGTTATAAACAGGTCGTCTATGGCCGCATCGTCGTCGAGGATCAGTACCATGCTTGTTGCCAGGAAGGGGTCTATCACGCTTACTCTCTGTACGGAGTTCTCGCCAAGAAGCGCCAGGGGTATCACCTGCAGCTGTTGCCCGGGGCCCCTCAGCTCAACCCGGCTTCCGGAGTCTCCGTGTTCCACGTTGATGACGGTCAGGCCCAGCACCTTGAGAGGCGGGTCAAAGATAAAAACCCAGGTGTCTTCCTGGTCGTCGCTGCTGTGGCTGCCGCCCGGTGATCGCCGGTCGTCGTCCTCCTCCTCGAGGGCCAGGATGTTGTTCAGCGCAACGGTGTTTCCGTGGCCCTGTCCCGGGGTCTCGAGGTCGTCGTCAAAACCGGGCGCGCATTGAGAGTGGAGGCAGCTGGAGTTGAAAACCACGGGCGCGTCGTCATCATCGTGGGGGTTGAGCTGCATCGTGATTCCGTTACCGAGCGCGCCAGGCTGCAGAACCTGCCCGTCGGCAAAAGATTCGAAATCAAGCAGCAGGGTAGCCGCGTTTGCGGGGGAGGCTACGGCCACGGCCAGCAGCGAGGCGTAAAGTGTAGTGGCCAGAACAAGTCTTCCCATGGTGGCGCTCCTCGGAGAAGATCCTGGCTCATAGACCGAACCCACCCCGCGGGGATGTCACCATATTGCCACCCCCCCTGTCAAGGGGGGCAAATTGATACAAGCCTAAGATATCCCCCCCTTCCGGGGGGCAGGACGGGGGTGGGCACCCCGTGGCCTTCCTGGCGTGTACTCGTGGCGCGAGTCGGCAGCGGCATCACGATTCAGAGCACATCGTAGATAATCATCTCCCAGCCAAACGCCCATCGGCTATCCGGGACCGCTCACGGCTGACCCCGCCAGGCTGCAGGTGCCTGTCGCAGCAGGGGTAGGTCCTGTTATCGGCGATGGCTGCTTATCCCTCCTGTCATGCCGGTAATAAGCGCCTCAGCCGGAGAAGGTCCACGAGCGGGCTGGGAAATCCCGTCGGCGGGCAGTAAACTGGGTGAGTGGTGTGGTGCGGAAGTGGTGGCGTGGCGGCGCTCGCGGTGGTCCTGTCCCTGGGAGTCTCGGCTTGTGGTGCCCGGGCCCCGATGGATCTTACCGACAGTTGTTCGATATTCGACGCCGAACGTTCCTGGTACAGGGCCACCGCCCGCAGCCAGAAACGCTGGGGGATACCCGTGCACGTGCAGCTGGCGTTCATCTACCAGGAGTCTCGTTTCCAGGCCCGGGCTCGACCTGAGCGCGGGCGTTTTCTCTGGGTACTGCCCGGGCGCCGGCCGTCGTCGGCCTACGGTTACACCCAGGCCATTAAGACCACCTGGAAAGAATACCAGGAATCGGTCGGCCGCCGGGGTGCCGACCGCGACGACTTTGACGACGCGGTGGACTTCATCGGCTGGTACGCGGCGCGTAGCGTTAAGCGCAACGGCATAGCCCCTGGCAACGCCTACAGCCTGTACCTCGCCTACCACGAGGGAGATGGTGGCTACAGCCGCCGCAGCTATGTCGGTAAGCAGTGGCTGGTCGACGTGGCCCGCAAGGTGCAGCGTCGCGCCGACCAGTATCGCCGTCAGCTACCGGCCTGCGAGGAGCGTTTCAAGCCGCGCTGGTGGACGTTGTGGACTTTCTGAAGCGAGGCGACGACGGGCAAGTCCGCGGGCCTGGTCTGCAACGTCAGTTGATTTTCAGCAGCTCGACTTCGAACACCAGGGTTTCGTCCGGGCCTATATCTCTGCCGGCTCCACGCTTGCCGTAGGCCAGTTCGGGCGGGATCGTCAGCTTCCACTTAGACCCCACACCCATCAACTGAAGGGCTTCGGTCCATCCTTTTATAACCCGGCTGACGCCAAAGGTGGCTGGCTTACCGCGCGAGTAGGAGCTGTCGAACTCCTTGCCGTCGAGCAGCGTGCCGCGGTAGTGCACCGTCACCGAGTCCGCCGGCCCCGGCTTGGGTCCGTCACCGGCTTCGAGTACCTCGTAGACCAGTCCACTGTCGGTGGTCACGGTATTGGCCGGTGCTGCATCAGCCTCGGCTTCATCAGCCGCATTGTCGGCCTCGCCGGGCACATCGGCCTGCTTGTTGGTGCAACCGCTTATCGTCAGCAGGGCTGCGACACCGAACACGGTCACCAACTTCAAAAAATCTACCTTTTTCATCTATTCCCTCCAGTTCTGCGCAATCCACTGGAGTTTATCACCTGTGGGGCCGGTGCGCAGCTACCTGCAGTTTTAAACCCTGTTCTACTGCGATTGGGGCGAGACCTACGGCACAGGCGGTCCGAAACAGGGCGAGCTTTGTTGCTTGAACGACAACTTACGCCGCCCAGGGTTGAGCGGTGCTTGCATGCTCAAGGGCGGTGCCAGGGCGGGAGATGAAATGTACATACCTTGTTTCGAACTTCGCTCATTGGTCTTCCCGGCCATCTTTTTCTGCAGTCATTCTCTCGTCGGGTTTTTCAACGCGCTGGATCGTGACTTTCCTATAGCGCGGCCCGGGGCTACAGTGCTGGTTTTCGGTCTGCGGAGGACTGGCATAGATGGCGATAGTTGAAGAAGTAGGGCGGGGATCCTCGGGAAGGCGGCGCTTGTCACTCAAGAACCCGGCCACGATGGAGGAACTCGGTGTCATCGAGGTGAGCACGGCTGACGACGTGAACGCCGCGGCAGAGGCTGCCAGGGCCGCACAACCGGCCTGGGCCCGGGTGTCATTGAAGGACCGTGCCGCGCTTGTACAGAAGGCGGTCAAGGTCATAGTTCGTCGCAGCGAAGAAATAGCAGCCACGTCGATGTCGGAGACCGGCCGTACGGCCCAGGAGACACTGGCCATGGAGGTGCTCGCCGCCTGCGACGCACTGACCTGGGCTGCCAAGCGCGCGCCCAGGGTGCTGCGCGATCGGCGTCGCTGGATGCACCTGCTCGGACCCATGAAGAGCCTGCACCTGTTGCACAGGCCACTCGGCGTAGTGGGAGTCATAACGCCATGGAACGGCCCCTTTATCCTGTCGGTCAATCCCGTGGCCCAGGCCTTGCTGGCGGGTAACGCGGTGCTGCTCAAGCCGTCGGAAGTCACGCCCAATACGGGCGCGCTGGTGGGCTCGATTTTCGAGGAAGCCGGTCTACCGCCGGGCGTACTGCAGGTGTTGCCGGGTGACGGAGAAACCGGCGCTGCGCTGGTAGACGCCGACGTCGACAAGATATCGTTCACCGGCAGCGTGCGCACCGGCCGCAAGATTGGCGAGGCTTGTGGGCGAAGGCTCATCCCCTGCACACTGGAGCTGGGCGGCAAGGACCCGGCCATCGTTTGCGCTGACGCCAATCTCGACAGGGCAGCCGCGGGCACCGTGTTCGGGGCCTGCATGAACGCCGGGCAGGTCTGCATGGCGGTGGAGCGCATCTACGTTGTCGAGGACATATACGACGAATTCGTCGACAAGGTCGTCGAGTACTGCAGTTCTATAACACCCGGCGGCGACGCCGATATGGGGCCTATAATCTGGCCACCTCAGCTGGAAGTCATCGAGAGTCACCTCGCCGACGCGCTGGAGAAAGGCGCGACGGTGGTGCTCGGGGGAGGGCGGGTGAAGGATATCGACGGTTTGTATTTTGAGCCCACCGTCGTCACCGGCGTGACCCACGACATGGCCTTGATGAAAGAAGAGACGTTCGGGCCTGTGGTAGCGGTGATGAAAGTGAGCGGCGAAGAAGAGGCCCTGCGCCTGGCAAACGACAGCGACTACGGCCTGAGCTCGAGCGTGTGGACGGGCGACAAGCGCAAGGGGCTCGCGCTGGCCAGGCAGATCGAATCGGGATCGGCCTGTGTGAACGATTCCGAGATCGTCTACGGAGTCACCGAGGCCCCCTTCGGCGGACTCAAGCAGAGCGGCGTGGGCTCGGTTAACTCAGAGAGCGGGTTGCTTGGATACAGTCACCTGATGCCGGTTGTCATCGACCGCTTTAACAACGACCGCGAGCAGATGTGGTACCCGTTTGATGCCAAGGGCGCCGACGGTATGCGCAAGGCGATCAACTTTCTCTGGAACACCCCGATCGGGAGGTGGCTGTCGTGAAGTTCGGACTGCAGCTGGGCTACTGGATGATGGGACCCGAGGATCCCATCGAGTTGGTAAAGCTGGCCGAGGACGTTGGCTTTGACTCGGTGTGGACGGCCGAGGCCTATGGCTCGGACGCGATCTCGTACCTGAGCTGGGTAGGAGCGCGCACCAGCCGCATAAAGCTGGGCACCTCGGTGGTGCAGATATCGGCGCGCACGCCAGCCTGCACGGCGATGACCGCCATGACGATGGACCACCTGTCGGGTGGCCGCCTCATCCTGGGCATCGGCGTGTCGGGTCCGCAGGTCGTGGAGGGCTGGTACGGGCAACCGTTTCCGCGGCCGATGGCCCGCACCCGCGAGTTCATAGAGTTGCTGCGCACGATGCTCAAGCGCGAGGGCCCGGTGACCTTCGACGGCAACCACTACCAACTGCCGCTCGAAGGCGGCAGCGGCCTCGGAAAAGCGCTCAAACTCATCAACAAGCCCCTGCGCGCCGACCTGCCGATCTACCTGGGCGCCGAGGGCCCGAAAAACGTGAAGATGGCGACCGAGATCTGCGACGGTTGGCTGCCTTTGTTCATATCGCCCGACAGCTTTGACATCTACGCTGACTCGCTTGAGAACCTGCGTCCTGGTTTCGAGATCGCCTGTCCGGTGCAGGTGGTCATCAATGATGATCTTGAGCAGGCCCTTTCGACGGTCAAGTTCATGCTGGCTTTCTACATAGGCGGCATGGGCGCCAAGGGGCGCAATTTTCACAAGGAACTGATCGGCAGGCTGGGCTTTGCCGACGCGGCCGAAAAGATTCAATCCTTGTTTTTCGAAGGCAAACGCGACGAAGCGGTGGCCGCAGTGCCCGACGCGTTGGCCGATGCGGTGTCGTTGGCCGGTTCCCGCGAACGGATCCTCGACCGCCTGCAGGCCTGGGAGGAGAGCCCGGTCACGACTATCCTCGTTGGCACTCGGGATCCCGAGGTCGTCAAGCTGCTCGGCGAGAGCGGCTGAACTTCCCGAGCTTCGGTAGAATCGGCCAGGGCTGTTTCCGTATAGTAAGAAAACCCGTTGCCAGTACCTTGGTGCTGCGAAGCGCCGGCTTTCCCGAAAGGGGGGGCGGTTTTTTGATCGGGCCCCCTTTATTTACCCCTTTGGGGGACAGACAGCCTCCGGCCTAACTGTCACTCTGATAAAAACGGGATCCGTGATCCCGTAAACGAGGTGACGTATGTCCGTGAAGTCTTGCCGCAGGGCTGCTTGGGTTTTTCTTCTTGTGTTACTCCAGGGAGGGGTCCTTTTTCCTACAATATCATTGGCTGATCACCACAATGTGCTCGCCGCAGGCGCACTGCAGTGCTCGGATAATCCGTCCGTCGCCGTGGTGAACCTCCAGCTCGAGGCTGCCGGCGAAAACCTCTGGGCGAATTGCATCGCGCTTACTTTTCAGGACTCTACGGGTGCGACTACCGGTGTATTTCCGGTCACCAGCGATCCCCCTGATGGTGCTGGATTCATAGTACGCGCAGGCAGTTCGGCCTTGTCGGCACTGGCCGGAGCGCCGGTGCTGGACCTGGTTTTTGACTCCGGCCTGCTGGGCTCACCGGGTGGCCAGGCGTGCTACATCGGCCCGGGAACGGGTAGCCACCCGTCGGGTGCAGGTTGCAGGGACGTTAACGTATGCCAGGCGCTCACCCAGGTCGTGTGCGGTTGCGACGGTGTCCCAGGTACGGCGGACGACGGAATTATTTGTGGCGGCGGTCCGGTCTGCGGTGACGGTGTTCTCGAAGCGGGCGAGCAATGCGACGACGGCAACAACCTGCCAGGCGACTGTTGCTCGGCGTCCTGCAGCTTTGAAACAGGAAGCTGTGACGATGGAGTATTCTGCAACGGAACTGACAGCTGCTCCGCGGGAAGCTGCGCTGTTCACGACGGCGTGGTTTGCCCGGCCGTTGAGTGCGGGGCTACCTGCAACGAGGCTTTACAGGCTTGTGCTGATCCAGCCGGTACCGCGTGCACGGATGATGGCAACGAGTGTACCGGCGATGTTTGTGACGGCGCTGGAGCTTGCTCGCATCCCGCGGTAGCCGACCAGACGCCCTGCAACGATGGCGTAGCTTGCACGACCGTGGATACCTGTGTTGCGGGCGCTTGCACGGGGGTGGGCGCACCGAACGACACCACCTGTGACGGCATTGACGAAGATTGCGATGGATTTTTTGACGAGGATTTTGTCGGTGCGAGCGCGACTTGTGGCACTGGTGCCTGCGCGGCCTCCGGGGTGGAATCGTGCGTGGGGGGAGCAATAGTCAACAACTGTACTCCGGGCGTGCCAGCTGCCGACGACGCCACCTG
>DUBO01000051.1:44507-57619 GCA_012960245.1 Candidatus Binatota bacterium
GGTGCCTGCGCGGCCTCCGGGGTGGAATCGTGCGTGGGGGGAGCAATCGAGAGCACCTGTACCCCTGGCGTACCGGCTGCCGATGACACCACCTGTGACGGCATTGACGACGATTGCGATGGACTTTTTGACGAGGATTTCGTTGGCTCGAGCACGACTTGTGGCACTGGTGCCTGCGCGTCCGCCGGGGTGGAATCGTGCGTGGGTGGAGCAATCGAGAATACCTGTAGCCCGGGCGCACCGGCTGCCGACGACGCCACCTGTGACGGGCTTGATGACGATTGCGACGGCTCTTTCGACGAGGATTTTATCGGTGGAAGCGCAACTTGTGGCACTGGTGCCTGCGCGGCCTCCGGGGTGGAATCGTGCGTGGGGGGAGCAATCGAGAGCACCTGTACCCCTGGCGCACCGGCTGCCGATGACACCACCTGTGACGGCATTGACGACGATTGCGACGGCCTTTTTGACGAGGATTTTGTCGGGGCGAGCGCGACTTGTGGCACTGGTGCCTGCGCGTCATCGGGGGTGGAATCGTGCGTGGGGGGAGCAATAGTCAACAACTGTACTCCGGGCGTGCCAGCTGCCGACGACGCCACCTGTGACGGGCTTGATGACGATTGCGACGGCTCTTTCGACGAGGATTTTATCGGCGGAAGCGCGACTTGTGGCACTGGTGCCTGCGCGTCATCGGGGGTGGAATCGTGCGTGGGTGGATCAATAGAGAGCACCTGTACCCCTGGTGCACCGGCTGCCGATGACACCACCTGTGACGGCATTGACGACGATTGCGACGGGGTAGCGGACGAAGATTTCGCAGCCCAGGCCACCAGCTGCGGCGTCGGCGAGTGTGCGGCGACGGGCTCAGCGACTTGTGTCGGGGGAGTGCTGAGCGACGACTGCGCGCCGGGCGCGCCAGCTGCCGACGACGCCACCTGTGACGGGCTTGATGACGATTGCGACGGGGTAGCGGACGAAGATTTTGTCGGGGCGAGCGCGACTTGTGGCACTGGTGTCTGCGCGTCCGCCGGGGTGGAATCGTGCGTGGGTGGATCAATAGAGAGCACCTGTACCCCGGGCACGCCAGCTGCCGACGACGCCACCTGTGACGGCATTGACGAAGATTGCGACGGACTTTTCGACGAGGATTTTATCGGTGGAAGCGCGACTTGTGGCACTGGTGCCTGCGCGTCCTCGGGGGTGGAATCGTGCGTGGGGGGGGCAATAGAGAGCACCTGCACCCCGGGCGTGCCAGCTGCGGACGACGCCACCTGCGACGGAGTCGACGATGACTGTGATGCCTCTATTGACGAAGATTTCGCAGCCCAGGCCACCAGTTGCGGCGTGGGCGAGTGCGCGGCGACGGGCCTGCAGACCTGCGCAGCGGGTTTACTCGGCGACGGTTGCGCGCCGGGTACGCCAGCTGCTGACGACGCTAGCTGTGACGGTCTTGATGACGATTGCGACGGGGTAGCGGACGAAGATTTCGCAGCCCAGGCCACCAGCTGCGGCGTGGGCGGATGTGCGGCGGGCAGTGCTGAGCGACGACTGCGCGCCAGGCACGCCGGCTGCCGATGACGCCACCTGTGACGGAGTAGACGATGACTGCGATGGAGAGGTCGACGAAGATTTCACCGATTGCGAAGACGGTGACGCCTGCACCGAGGATACCTGCGGCCCGGGGGGCGTTTGCGAGAGCGTCTTGCTGGACGGTACTCCTTGTGAGGACGGTGACCCCTGCACTATCAACGATACCTGTTCATCGGGGGTCTGTGTCCCGGGTCTAGACAGGTTCTGCAACGACGGGAATCCCTGTACCGATGACGCTTGCCTTACAGAGGGTTGCGTCTACAGCGCCAACTCTGCCGTGTGCGATGATGGAGACCCGTGCACCCTGCTCGATGCCTGCTCCGCTGCTGTCTGCGTGGGAAGCGTGGCTGATGACTGTGATGACCAGAACGATTGTACCGTCGATAGCTGTGAGTCGGGCAACGGCTGTGTATACGAAGTTACAGGCGGTTCTTGTGAGGATGGTGATTTCTGTACGGTGACAGATACTTGCACTGACGGTCAGTGCGTGGCCGGCGATGCCAGGGAGCTGGGCGAGATCATCATAAAGGCAATCACCAAAGATGGGGCGGCCAGGGACAAGTTGTTGGTCAAGGCCGAGCTTCCACTGGCGGGCATAGAATCTACCCCCGACCAGGGCTTCGTGCTCGCGCTTGCCGATGAGAACTTTGTGCCCATGTACCTGTCGACGCTTCCTCCTGGCGCCTTCAGCTCTAACTCGAATGGCAGTTCCTTTAAGTTCAAGGACAAGGACGGCTCGGTTGAAGCCGGAAACAAACTGGTGCTGGTCAAGGTGCGCTACCACTACAAGTCTGGAACCATGAAAGTGAAGGCGAAAATGAAAGGCGCCGACATACAAGCGATGTCGGGAAGGTCTGCGGTGACCGCTTCACTGGCCCTGGGTGACCCCGCCTCCACCGGTGACTGCCTCAGGGCCTTATCCTTGCCCTGTTATCCGAAGTCGTATTCGGTTAACATCTGTCGCTGAGCAGTTACTGGGAAGCCGGCACGGGCCACGTTCGCAACAGTCCGTCCTGTTGCGCAGTTTTCAGGCCAGGAAGGAGAAGCGATGAGGGTAGTCGTAACAGGCGGGGCGGGTGACGTTGGCAGCAAGGTCATTGCCGACCGTGATCTCGACCGGCCCGTCTCCTTCGAGTAGTCGCCGGTGCAGCGACAACAATCCAAGTGTAACGGGGTCGTGTTTGATCTCGACGGAACTCTCATTGACTCGCTGGCCGATCTGGCCAATTCCAGCAACGAAGTGCTGGCGGGCATGGGATATCCGGTTCACGCCCACGAGGCGTATCGCTACTTCGTGGGCGAGGGGATCGTCCTGCTCATGGCCCGGGCACTGCCCGCGCATGCGGCGGCAGACCCGAGGGTAATTGAGCGCTGCGTTGGCGCGGTTCGCAAAGTTTACGCCCGCCGCTGTCGAGAGCACACCAGGCCTTACCCCGGCATAAAGGCCATGCTCGCCGAGCTGGGCTCTCGCGGGGTCCCGTTTGCCGTGCTGTCCAACAAGCCCGACTACTATACCCGTCGGCTGGTACGCGAACTTTTCGGAAGGTTTTCTTTCGCGGCGGTCGTCGGAGCCCGGGATGATGTGCCCCGCAAGCCGTCGCCGGTTTCGGCCAGGCGGGTGGCCGCGCGCCTGCAGCTGCCGGCCCATCGTTGCCTGCTCGTGGGCGACACCCCCACCGATCTCGCCACCGCCAGATCTGCCGGCATGATGCCGGTCGGGGTCGAGTGGGGATTCAGGGACCGAAGAGAGCTTCTTGATGCGGGGGCCGCCGTGGTGCTCGCGCGGCCCTCAGGATTGATCGACCTGGCCTGAAGCCTGCTCGCGGGCCCAGGCGTAGTCGGCCTTGCCGCTGGGGCTACGGCGTATCTCGTCAACGAAGACCCAGTCGCGGGGAAGCTTGTAACGCGCGATGTGCTCAGCGCAGCCAAGCCTCAGCTCCTCTGCCGTGGTGTTCGCACCGCGCGCCAGTTGCACTACCGCCACGACTTCCTGCCCCCAGCGTTCGCTGGCACGGCCGACCACTATGGCATCGTATACGCCAGCGTGGTGCTTGAGGGCCTGCTCCACCTCCTCGGCAAAGATTTTCTCTCCGCCCGAGTTGATGGTCACCGAGTCCCGACCGAGAAGTTCGATTCGACCGTCCGCCGACCAGCGGGCCCTGTCGCCGGGCACCGAGTAGCGGGTGCCATCCACCAGCGGAAAAGTACGCAGCGTTTTTTCTTCGTCGCCGAGGTAGCCAAGCGGTATGCGGCCACTGCGTGCAAACCAGCCGGTGTCCGTGTTCTCGCGTGGCAGTTTCCCGGTCAACTCGGCGTCGAGCACGAGGCTTCCCGGGGCGGCCTCAAAACTGCCGGTAGCCACCTCGCCACCATCGCGGCTGTAGTGGTTGCCCTGGTTGCCGCTCTCCGATGATCCCACGGCGTCGAGTATGGTCAGACCCGGGATCTGTTCGACCAGGCCCTGCTTGACCTCTACGCTCAGCGCGGCGCCGCCAGTTATGAGCGTGCGCAGGCAGGGCAGGTCGTAGTTGCCCGCCTGCAGTTCGGCCAGCAGGGGCCGGCCGAAGGCATCCCCGATGATGAGCAGCGCAGTGGCTCGTTCTTGTGCCACTGTTTTGAGCAGGCCGGCCGGGTCGAGGCCGCGGGAGTTGTTCCTGACGATAACCGTGCCACCGGCGGCGAAGGTGCTGAAGGCGCTCCAGTGGGCTGCGCCGTGCATGAAGGGGGAGGCCGGCAGCACCCTGGGTTCCCGGCCCGTAGCCCGTTCGGCTATTTCATCGAGACTGGTGAACTCCCTGCCACGTCGGTCCGTACCCCCCAGCGCAGCGGCAAAAATGTCGGCCTGTCGCCACAGCACGCCCTTGGGCATTCCTGTCGTGCCGCCGGTGTACAGCAGGTAGAGGTCATCGGGCGAAGGCTGCAGGCCGGGGTCGAGCTCGGGGGCCGTGGCCAGGGCCCGCTCGTAGTCCAGCGCGCCTTGCAGCAGCGGTTGGCCCGAGCCGTCGTCAACCTGCAGCAGCAGCTCCACGCCGTCGAGTCGCGGGAGCACTCGGGCGAGGGTGGGCGCCAGCGAAGCGTGGTATACCAGCGCGCGCAGGCCCGCGTCGCGCAAGAGGTACTCGAGTTCTTCTTCGACGTATCGGTAGTTGACGTTGAAGGGAGCAACGCGTGCAGCAAACGAGCCGAGCATGCCTTCGAGGTACTCCGGGCAGTTGTACAGGTACAGTCCCAGCGTGGTCTGTCCCGACTGCCAGTTCTTGAGTTCGTTACGCTCGGCGAAGGGCGCCAGGCCGTGCGAGGCCAGGAGCCCGGCCAGCTTGAGCGAGCGGGTCTCCAGCCGGCGGTAGTCCAGGCGTCGAGAGCCCTGTACCAGGCACTCGCGGTTGGGAACGGCTGCCGCGACCGCTCGAAAGACCGACCAGAGGTTGAATTCCATGCCTGCGTTGTGCCTCCGGGCAATCTCAGCCGGGCAACACCAAGCGGGGGGATCAGTCCCAGCCGGCCAGGCGGTACATCGCGACCACGGCCGCGCCACCCAGCCCGAGGTTGTGTTGCAGCGCCACCTTGGCTCCATCGACCTGCCGCTTGTCGGCTTCGCCGCGCAGCTGCCAGCTCAGTTCCGCGCACTGGGCCAGCCCGGTAGCACCCAGGGGGTGGCCCTTGGATATCAAACCACCCGACGGGTTGACCACCGTCTTGCCGCCGTAAGTAAACGCGCCCTCGTCGGTCATAAGCCCACCTTCGCCTTCGCCGCACAGGCCGAGGCCCTCGTAGGTGATCATCTCGTTGCACGAAAAGCAGTCGTGCAGCTCCACCACGTCCACGTCCTCGGGGCCGACGCCGCTTTGCTCGTACACGTCCTGCGCGGCCTTGGCCGTCATGTCCTGGCCCACCAGCTTTATGCAGCTCTTTTCAAACGAACTGGGAAAGTCGGTGGTCATCGACATGCCGATTATTTCGACCGCCTTTGCCTGCAGGCCGTGCTTGCGCACGAAGTCTTCGCTGGCCAGTATCGCGGCTCCCGAGCCATCGGAGGTCGGGCAGCACTGCAGCTTGGTGAGTGGTTCGTAGATCGTGGGGGCGGCCAGTATTTCTTCGAGCGAGTACTCGTCCTGGAACTGCGAGTAGGGGTTGTTGATCGAGTGCTTGTGGTTCTTCATTCCGATCTTCGCAAACTGTTCGGGCGTGCTGCCGTAGCGATCCATGTGTTCGCGTCCTGCGTTGCCGAAGAACTGCGGCGCTACAGGCGCCTCGGCCAGCTCGCGCACGCCCAGCATGGTATTGAGGTGCCGATCCATGGGGATGGTGCGATCAGTGTACTTGATGCCCAGCGAGCCCTTCTCCATCTTCTCGAAGCCGAGCGCCAGCGCGCAGTCGGCGAGCCCGCCTTCGATGAACTGCTTGGCCATGAACAGAGCCGTCGAGCCGGTGGAACAGTTGTTGTTTACGTTGTAGACCGGGATGCCGGTCAGCCCCAGCTCGTATACCGCGCGTTGCCCACAGGTGGAGTCCCCGTAGCAGTAGCCTACGCAGGCCTGTTCAACTTCCTCGTAGGGAATGCCGGCGTCTTCGAGGGCCCGGGTTCCCGACTCCCGCGCCATGTCGGGGTAGTCCCAATCGCGGGCTCCCGGCTTTTCAAACTTGGTCATGCCCACGCCTACGACGTACACTTTTCTTCCCATCGGTAGATTCTCCTTTTCGGGATTGCTGATGTGACGCGCCGAGCGGGGCCGGTCTGATGCAGCCGGCCCGGCGGCTCCCGAAAGCCACTGCGCAGGGCTGTTATACAGAGTTTTTCTGTACAGACCAGCCGCAGCAGGGCCACCGTTGGGCTGGGCGCGAGCCCGCGAGTTGGGCCTTGCGCGGCTGGGTGTGCTGTCCCCCGGATGGGCGGGCGGGTTACCGGTCTCGTTGCCTGGTTGATTAAATTATTTTGTCCACCACGGGTGGCGAGGATCCTGTGCGTTTGCGCAAAGCATGACCTTTGCTCGACTTGTTGCGCTGCCGCAGAGTAATCGGCGGCCCGGGCAGCAGGCAAGCTGCCAGGCTGCTGTTCTTCGAGAATTCCGAGCCAGTGACCGTACGCCCTTTTTATTGGTTTGGAAGCTAATGGCCCGCTCCCCTGGCGGCCGTGCGGTTTCGCGCGCAGCCATACCCGTTCGGGTGGTAGCCAGGCATGGAGCAACAAGGGGGGGGGGCTGAAAGCTGGTCTCCATCTGAAAGTCTTTATAGGCCGACCCCCTTGACAGGATGTGCAAAGCCCCGGTCACTCGATTGCTGGGATTCATTGGGGTTCCACGGACTGAAAACCGTGGCTTTACCAGACTAGTGAATTCCGGGGGTTACTAACTTGAAGAAGATAGCTGTTGTCTTATCGATTGCCCGTGTACTGGTGACCGCGGCGCTGGCGAGTGCCGTCGTCTTCTCGGCCGCAGAGGCCGGGGCGGCCCAGGTCCAGCTCAACGGTGTACCGTCTTCAGCCGCACCGGGAACGGCATTCACCGCCGAGCTCGTGGTCGACACCGGTTCGGCGTCGATTCCGCTGGGGTCTTACTCGGCGACTATCTCCTGGTCCCCCGACCTGCTTTCGGCGGGTACGTGTGTTGGAGGCACCACGCTTGAGTTTTCAGGTGCCCCCTTCGTCAATACCGGTACGGCCCAGGTCGCGGTAGCTGGGTTCAACCTGATGAGCCTGGCCTCACCCGGCGGCGGCGTCAGCGTCGCTGAGATTCCCTTCACGATCACGGGTGGGGCGGCCGGGCAGACCATAGATCTCTCCTTTTCCAACGTAGTGGTTTCGGACACCAACGGCGCAGCAATTCCGGTAAATACTCTTGGTGCATCGATAGTATTGGGAGCCGAATGTGGCAACGGTATAGTGGAGGCCGGCGAGACCTGCGACGATGGAAACAACATAGCCGGCGACTGCTGTGCCGCTGATTGCACGGCTGAAGTAAGCGCCTGCAATGACGCTAGCGTCTGCACCACCGACGACGCCTGCAGTGCGGCCGGCGTTTGCGAGGGCACGGCCCTCGACTGCAGCGACGGCAACGTCTGTACCGACAATATCTGCGACCCGATCAGCGGTTGCCTCAACCTTACCAATAATGCTGCCTGCAGTGATGGAGACCCCTGCACCAGCGGTGACCAGTGTGCTGTCGGCGTCTGCGTGAGCGGTGGGCCCACTACTTGTGATGACTCCAACGCCTGCACCACCGACAGCTGTGCGGCCGCGGTCGGCTGCCAGTTCGTACCCGGATTGGTTGACTGCAACGACGACAATGGCTGCACCGATGATATTTGCGACCCGTTAAGCGGTTGCGTGAAAAGCGACAACAGCTTGTCCTGTGACGACGGTAGCGCCTGCACGACGAATGATACCTGCACCGCGGGGTCTTGCGTTGGTGGCCTTCCTCCGGGCTGTGACGACAGCAATAACTGTACGCTTGATAGCTGTGATGATGTAGCCGGCTGCGTAAACGCCGCACTGGCCGATGGTAACGCCTGCCTTGACGGCGACGTCTGCAACGGTGCAGAGACCTGCCAGGGGGGATCCTGCAGCGGTGGTTCGGCCATGGACTGTGACGATCAGAATTCATGCACCGGCGACAGTTGCGATTCACTGAGTGGATGCGCGAACGTTTCGGTGGGCGACGGAACGAATTGCAACGACGGTGACGCATGCACCACCGCTGACACCTGCTCTGCGGGTTCCTGCGTGGGCGGAGCGGCTCCCGATTGCAACGACAGTGATCTCTGCACTGCCGACAGCTGCGACTCAGCCTCAGGCTGCGCGAACACGGATATATCGGCCGACTGTACCGACGCCAACGGCTGCACTACCGACAGCTGTGACTCGGCCTCGGGCTGCACCCATGCCAACAACACGAACCCCTGCGACGACGGCGACGCCTGCACGACCGGCGACGTGTGCGCTGCCGGTGCCTGCGGTGGCGTTGATACCTCTGTCGCGGACTGCGACGATGTCAATGGCTGCACTGACGACAGCTGTGATGCTGCCAACGGTTGTGTGAACGCGGCCAACTCGCTCGCCTGCGACGACGGCAACGCTTGCACTCAGAGCGATAGCTGCTCTGCTGGAATCTGCCAGGCCGGCGCTCCGGTAGTCTGTAACGACGGAGACGTGTGTACCGACGACCAGTGCAACGAGGCCGACGGAAGCTGCTCCAGTTCTGGTAACACCGGGCCGGCCTGCGATGATGGCAACCCTTGCACCACGGACGACAGCTGCCAGTCCGGCACCTGTGTCGGTGGCGCGGCCACGGACTGCGGCGACGGCAATGTTTGCACTGATGACGTCTGTAACTCGGCCAGCGGTTGCTCGAACCCGGCCAACGTTGCTACCTGCGATGATGGCCTTTTCTGCAACGGCGACGACGTGTGCGCGGCCGGCGCGTGTGGTCACGCGGGCGATCCTTGCGCTGCTGGAGCCACTTGCAACAACAGCTGTAACGAGACCGCTGGCAATTGTTTGAATCCTGCGGCTACTTCCTGCACGGCCAACCCCGATACCTGTACGCTGGAGCAGTGCGATGGGTTGGGCTCGTGTGTGCCCGCCCCGACGGGCATCGAGAACGCTGGCCCCGTGAATCCTGACAACGGCTTTCCGGGCTACTACATTGATACGGCCGGTATAGCGCTCGAGCTCTGCCTGCAGCCGGGAGCCTGTTTTGACCCGCAGCTGGATCTTCCCGACCCCTCGGCACCGGTTTCTTTTCCGGCTAACTTTCCCGAGGAGGCTTTCTGGTGGATGGGCGAGGCGGTCCTGGCCACGCCGGCCGGTGGCCAACTGAGGCTGAGCATGGCGCTGGAGGGAACCTTCGGTGGTGGCGTGGTATCGGACGGCGACCAGATCGCTTTCACTCGGGTGAGGATCAAGGGCACCGGCCTGTCACCGTTTGCGAGCTATGTCATGTCGCACCCCTACGGTACTGAGACTGTCGTGGCCGACGGCCTCGGCGAGGTTAATTTTACCGAGGACATAGACATTTTTGGACTCGCGGCTGTCGCGCCCGGTGACGGCGGCATAGGCCCGTTCCTGGTCTGGGACGACGGTACGGCCCCGCTGGGAACCATCGGAAGCCCGTTGGTCGCTCATACGGTAACGGGTAGCCCCTGCAACCAGAACTATTTTAGAGTAGATGGCCCGGGCCTGGGAACGGCCAGCCTGGAAACCGATCTTTTCTCTGTGCTGGGTCACACGGTTGATCCCTGTGGCAACGGCTTTGTCGACTACGGGGAGCAGTGCGACGACGGCAACACCCTCAACGGTGACTGCTGCACGTCGAGCTGTGGCCTGGTGGCCGCGGCAACTGCGTGTACCGACCACGACGTGTGTACCGACAACGGTGTCTGTGATGGCCTGGGTGCGACCTGCCCTGTGGCCAGTTTTACGGTAGCGCCTTGCGATGACGGCGATGCTTGTACCACGACTGATACCTGTGCTGCCGGCACCTGCGTTGGCGGTATAGCACCGGTCTGCGATGACGAATTGTTCTGCACGGGTGTTGAGAGTTGCGATTCAGTGCTGGGCTGCGTGGACAACGCTGACCCGGTCGCCGACGATAACGTGGCTTGCACGGATGATTCCTGCGACGAGGTCAACGACGTCATAGTCAACGCGGTCAATGACGCTTTCTGCGACGACACACTGTTCTGTACCGGTGTAGAAACCTGCGACGCTACCCTGGATTGCCAGGACAACGCCGACCCCCTGGCCGACGACGGCGTGGGCTGCACGGATGATTCATGCGACGAGATCAACGATGAAATTGTCAACGCGATCAACCACGGCAGCTGCGACGACAACTTGTACTGCACGGGTGTTGAAAGCTGTGATGCTCTGACGGGTTGCCAGGACAACACAGATCCCGATCCCAACGATGGCGTGGCCTGCACGGTTGATACCTGCGACGAGGTCACCGACTCGCTGGTCAATACCATCAACCACGGCGCTTGCGATGACGGCGAGTTCTGTACGGGCGTGGAGAGCTGCGACGCTGCGCTGGGCTGCCAGGACAACGCGGATCCGGTTGTCGACGATAGCGTGGCTTGCACGGATGATTCCTGCGACGAGGTCAACGACGTTATCGTCAACGCGGCCAATGACGCGCTCTGTGACGACACACTGTTCTGCACCGGTGTAGAAACCTGCGACGCGACTCTCGGCTGCCAGGACAACGCTGACCCGGATCCCAACGACGGCGTGCTCTGTACGGTTGATACCTGCGATGAGGCCACCAACTCGCTGGTAAACACCGTCGATGACGCTGCCTGCGATGACGGCGAGTTCTGCACGGGCGTGGAGAGCTGCGACGCTACTCTCGACTGCCAGGACAACGCGGATCCACTGGCTGACGATGGTGTGGGCTGCACGGACGATTCCTGCGACGAACTGAACGACCTGATCGTCAACGCTGTCAATGACGGTAACTGCGAAGACGGAAACCTCTGCACTTCAGATTCCTGCGACGCGGTTTCGGATTGTCTAAACGCCAACAATACCTTGGCTTGCGACGACGGCAATGCCTGTACCACCACCGACACCTGTTCGGCCGGTGCCTGCGATGGCGTTGATACCTCTGTCGTGGATTGCGACGACGGCAACTTGTGCACCGACGATAGTTGTGACGTGGCAGCGGGCTGCGTGAACGGAGACAACGTGCTGGCTTGCGACGATGGTAACGCCTGCACCACGGCCGATACCTGTGCGGCCAGCTCCTGCCTGGGCGGTATCGCTCCGGATTGCGACGACGCTAACGGTTGCACCGACGATTTCTGTAACTCGATCGACGGCTGCATCAATGCTTCCAACGTGGCGCTCTGTGACGACTCGGATGCCTGCACCACGCTGGACACCTGCTCGGGTGGGTCTTGCGTGGGCGGTGTAGCACCGGTCTGTGATGACGGCTTCTTCTGCACCGGTGTAGAGAGCTGTGACACGGCGCTTGGTTGCCAGGACAACGCCGATCCGAACGCCGACGACGGCGTGGCCTGCACCGACGACAGCTGCGATGAGATCAATGATGTAATAGTCAACGCCGTGAACGACGGGCTTTGCGATGACCTCCAGTTCTGCACGGGCGTAGAGACCTGCGACGCAACTCTCGGTTGCCAGGACAACGCCGATCCGCTGGCCGACGATGGCGTGGCCTGCACGGATGATTCCTGCGACGAGGTTCACGACGTCATAGTCAACGCGGTCAACGACGCGCTCTGTGACGATGGCCTGTACTGCACGGGCGTAGAAACCTGCGATGCGGCGGCTGACTGCCAGGACAACGTCGACCCGCTTGCCGACGATGGGGTTTTCTGTACCGATGACAGCTGCGACGAGCTGAACGACGTCATCGTCAACGCCGTCAACGACGGCAACTGCGACGACGGGCTGTATTGCACGGGCGTAGAGACCTGCGATGCAGCGGCTGACTGCCAGGACAACGCTGATCCTGTCGCCGACGACGGCGTAGCCTGCACTGATGATTCCTGCGACGAGGTTCACGATGTCATCGTGAACGCAGTCAACGATGCTAACTGCAACGACGGGCTGTATTGTACGGGCGTAGAGACCTGCGATGCGGCGGCTGATTGCCAGGACAACGCCGATCCGAACGCCGACGATGGGGTGTTCTGTACCGATGACAGCTGCGACGAGCTGAACGACGTCATCGTCAACGCGGTCAACGACGGCAACTGCGACGATGGCCAGTTCTGCACTGGCGTAGAGACCTGCCACGCGACCATGGACTGCCAGAACAACGCCGACCCCAACGCTGACGATGGCGTGGCCTGCACCGATGACAGCTGCGACGAGGTCGCTGATGTAATAGTCAACGCCGTCAACGACTCGAACTGCGGCGACGGGCTGTACTGCACGGGCGTAGAGACCTGCCACGCGACCATGGACTGCCAGGACAATGCCGATCCCAGCGCGGACGACGGCGTGGCCTGCACCGACGACAGCTGTGACGAGATCAACGATGTCATCGTCAACGCCGTCAACGACTCAAACTGCGACGACGGCCAGTTCTGCACGGGCGTAGAGACCTGCCACGCGGCAATGGGCTGCTTGGACAACGCTGATCCCAACGCCGACGACGGCGTGGCCTGCACCGACGACAGCTGTGACGAGATCAACGATGTCATCGTCAACGCCGTCAACGATTCTAACTGCGACGACAGCCTGTTCTGCACCGGCGTAGAGACCTGCCACGCGGCAATGGGCTGCATGGACAACGCTGATCCCAACGCCGACGACGGCGTGGGTTGCACCGACGACAGCTGTGACGAGTTCAACGATGTCATCGTCAACGCCGTCAACGACTCAAACTGCGACGACGGGCTGTACTGCACCGGCGTGGAGACCTGCCACGCGGCAATGGACTGCCAGGACAACGCCGATCCGCTGGCCGACGATGGCGTGGCCTGCACGGATGATTCCTGTGACGAGATCAACGATGTCATCGTCAACGCCGTCAACGACTCAAACTGCGACGACGGGCTGT
>DUBO01000051.1:57678-58182 GCA_012960245.1 Candidatus Binatota bacterium
CGCCGATCCCAGCGCGGACGACGGCGTGGCCTGCACCGACGACAGCTGTGACGAGATCAACGATGTCATCGTCAACGCCGTCAACGACTCAAACTGCGACGACGGCCAGTTCTGCACGGGCGTAGAGACCTGCGATGCCACCGCCGACTGCCAGGACAACGCCGACCCCAACGCGGACGACGGCGTGGCCTGCACCGATGACAGCTGTGACGAAGTCAACGACGTCATCGTCAACGCCGTCAACGATTCTAACTGCGACGACAGCCTGTTCTGCACCGGCGTGGAGACCTGCCACGCGGCAATGGGCTGCATGGATAACGCTGATCCCAACGCCGACGACGGCGTGGGTTGCACCGACGACAGCTGCGACGAGCTCGCTGATGTAATAGTCAACGCCGTCAACGACTCGAACTGCGGCGACGGGCTATACTGCACGGGCGTAGAGACCTGCCACGCGACCATGGACTGCCAGGACAATGCCGATCCCAGCGCGGACGACGGCGT
>DUBO01000051.1:58252-58505 GCA_012960245.1 Candidatus Binatota bacterium
TCAAACTGCGACGACGGGCTGTACTGCACCGGCGTGGAGACCTGCCACGCGGCAATGGACTGCCAGGACAACGCCGACCCCAACGCTGACGACGGCGTGGCCTGCACCGATGACAGCTGTGACGAGGTCAATGATGTCATCGTCAACGCCGTCAACGACTCAAACTGCGACGACGGCCAGTTCTGCACGGGCGTAGAGACCTGCGACGCGGCGGCTGACTGCCAGGACAACGCCGACCCCAACGCGGACGACG